>JAPLDE010000193.1 GCA_026391855.1 Bacteroidota bacterium
AGGTATCCCCTTAAATTCGAAACTGATTGTTTTAAGCGCCTGTCAAACAGGTTCTGGTAAGGTATCCCATGGTGAAGGAGTATTAAGTCTGGCATATTCCTTTGCAAATGCCGGATGCCAAAACATGGTAAGCACCCTATGGAATACATCTGATAAAAGCACAAGTACTTTAATGGAATATTTCTACACTGGGCTAAGGGAGGGATTAACGACATCTGATGCCTTACGACAAGCGAAACTAAAATTCATTGAAAATGTTAATCCTGTCATAGGATTCGGACATTTTTGGGCAGGAATTATCTATATTGGTAAGGACAGAAGTGATCTTGCTCCTTCTCTGATTCGAATATCTCTATTTAAAGTTTATATATTGGCTTGTGGGCTAACTTGCCTAATTCTAATTGTTGTAAATCGATACAAATCAAAAAGTTAGCATCCATTAAACATTGCAAGATTACATCGATCCTAATCAGATATCTTATCCAAGATTTCATTTGCTTGAGTTTGGTAAAAACCTTTAATGGCGATCAATTGCTTAAAATAATATTTGGACTCCGTATATCTGTTTAACTTGATGAAAGCGAGTCCGGCATACCACAGTGCGGATTCTTTATATACCGGGTCATTAAGTGATAAGATTTTTGAAAAGCAACTTAGTGATAATTCCCATTGCTCTGATTCCATATAACAAATACCGGAATAAAGCAACAAAGCGGAATTTAATGAATCCCTTTTCAATAGAACTAAAATTTTCTCCTGAGCTCTCGGATATTGCTTCTTTGAATAAAACTGAAAAGCATTAACATATAAACTATTAATCTCTTGGTTTTTAACTCTATACTCTTCAGGAGGATCTATTGGTGAAAAATACTCAGAGTATAATCTTTGCCCCCGATCTGGGATAAAAAACATATACCATATTAATATACCACTTCCAAGTAAGAGTATTATAGTTGCAGCGATACCATAAAAATTCCTGAAGCTTCTCGCACTTGTGATATATTGCTTCCAAAAGGATTCCAATTCTAAATACTTTTCTAACTCCGATGGGTTTTCAAATGCTATCTCCATCGATAGATGGAGTTCCAATCTCTTTCTATACTCCGGGTTTGATTGGATCAAACCTTCCAGTTCTTCCTTTTCCTTTTGGGTCAATATCCCTTCCCGATACCTGATAAATTGCAGGTCAATATTTTCAGATTCATTCATAATCAAATACCTCTTTGTACATTGGGTCTTGTCTTACACTTTCAATTAAGTACAATTTGCACCGTGCTCTACGTTGTACAACTGCATGCTTATTACTTACATTGAGCTTATTTGCAACCTCCTCATCAGAAATCTTCTTAAAGAACATATCTAGAATTTTCTTACAATCCTCGTTAAGGAGAGCAAAATGCTTCATAAAAATGCTTTTTTGCATAACCGATGCATATTCAAAATCAAAATCAGAAAAGTCCTCCAAATCAGCTTGTAAATCAACATCACTTTCTATAAAAATGCTTTTTCGTCTACGTCTAAGTTCTTTTAACCAAAGCTTTTTTGCGATGGAGAATATATATGTATCCAACGAACAGTCATGATTAAACTTATTTTTCTTTATCTGTTCAATAAATGACAAGATAGTTACCTGATAAACATCTTTAACATCCTGAATATTTCCGCCATTATTCAAGATACTTTTCTTAATAGCTGGTAGATTCTGATAATACAATTCATATAACAACCTGGAATCATCAGACAATATTCCATCAATAAATTCCTGATCTGAAAATTTTTTTTTTATTCCTAACATGTTAATAAAGAGTAATATGGCAAATTTTCGAATACGAAATTACAAAATAAATCACTTTTTTGATTCTTTTTTTGTGACTTTCTCAAAAAAGTGGAACTAATAGGTGCAATGACCATTTCAAAATTCGAAACTACACGGTTTCAAAACTGAGTTTGCAAAAAAATTATTCTTGTCGTAAAATTATTAATATGATTCTAATCATTTCAGCATCAATTATTTACTGGGTTATCCTACCAAGGTTACCAAATTAGATGGTATATTGAATAACCGTAATCAGTTAGGCATATATTAGGTTACTTAACAACTTGATACTAAACGCTTTACTATGAACCATCAAGAGTATCACAGCAAAATAGAGTACCTTGAGGAACTGCTTCAGAAGGATGCTGATTGTTCTCTTGACTTCCTTTCCAAGTCATTTCTGCTCTCAAAAAGGACTGTTGTACGTATGATTGCCAGACTCCGGGATGAGGGTTTAAATATTAAATTTGATCGAAAGGCTCATACTTATAGGAAGTATTAATTAATACTCTATCTATCAATTTGGACTATGAGATCAACCTGAGCCCTCTGTACGGGATTCCTTCAACTCCAATTGTGTCCATTAGTGGGGTTTTTACTTTCATCTCCACTCTCATCTTTTAACCCCGACCAAAACTGATACCAGTAAGTGGTTATTATTATCTTTGTTGGTGTATGTAGACTCATGGGAATTTCATCTGATTAATTTTACAGACCATTCCCCATCGAACTCACATTCAAAATTAGCAATGTCAATATGTCTTTCTGTATCATGAAGGAATACTCTGCGAAACAAACCAGGAAAGAAAAGTGGAAAACCATAGACATTATTCCCCACAAGCTGTATCATTTTAGGAATCAATTCTCTTGTATTCATGTAAAATATAAACCTCCATTCAAGACGATTAAGGTGTATATCCCTGGTATCATAAACCACCGTACCATTAAGTTCTTTATAAGGGACAGTTCCAATACACCGACCCAAAGAGAAAATTGCTGCATCCGATACGGTGAATTCGATATCGGAGATAGGAATCTTTAAGAGTTCCTCAACGATCTGTTTTTGTCTTTCAATGTCCATAATTTAACTCAATTATTTCATATTTCACACTCATCCGGCCTACTATAAGGAAGTTGGGATATATGCCCGAGAAGCTGCTGAACATTTCTGTCCCTGGACTTCAAGAGCCCCTCGGGTAATAGCTGTTGCTACCTATATGGGATTGGTAGAGTTATGGACGAAAATAAAATTCTTTCCACCAGTTTCCCCTTCCAACTTTGGAAAAGAAACATAATGCATTATGTTTTCAGAAACACCTCTCCAGAGGTTTACAAAAGTGGAATTTGATCCGGTAAAATGAATACCGGCCAGGTCTTTATTTTTTAATACTGTACCACCTATCAGTGAACCGGAACCAGGAATAAAATTGATTACTCCTGCCGGAAGCCCGGCTTCCTGAAAAATCTTCATCAGGTAGTAGTTTGACAATAACGAGGTTGAAGTGGGCTTCCAGACAGTAGTATTGCCCATCAGGGAAACGGACATGTTTAAATTTGAAGCAACTGCCGTGAAGTTAAAAGGTGTTACGGTGAAAATAAAACCTTCCAAGGGTCTGTATTCCATGCGATTAAGCTGATCAAAATCCAATTTTGGTTGCTCTCCATAGATTTGAGGACCAAAATAAACATTGAACCGAAGGTAATCTATCAATTCACTGGCAGCATCAATTTCGTCTTTACAAACACTACCTATTTTACCAGTTTTGTTTTCCTTCCCTCTGATAATCAACGGAATTTCAATCTGTTCAGAGTTGATTCGGCTCAGTTCTGATATAACCTCACTCCTCTCATTACTTCCAGGTGCATATTGTAAGATGGGTTCATTCATAGGACGATCAAAAGGAAAAATTCGTATTGTGCATGTTTTCAATTATTTAGCATTTATACCGTTGTGCATTCGTTTGCATCTCGGTGATAAAAGTAATACAAAATTGTTCTCCTGAATTATCCCACTATTTATTTTTGATTGATTAAGAGCTGATCTGATCTGCAGCTTAGGTTAATATTTTTTCCCACCCACGTACTCAAAATAAAAGTCGATAAGCCTCTAGGGAAAGCATGGAATCAGATAAATGAATGATCATTTTAGCCCGATTTGCCCGCATAGCAAGATTGCGTTTTGATGGTCAACATTTCTGACCGTCCAAACGCAATCTTGTGGGGGATATTTCCCCGGATCCCTATCTCTGTTTCGCCTTCCCCCACTTGCTAAATATACAATAAGAAAGTCACTGGAAATCAAATATATAGCAAATTTAAAAACTATTGGAAAACCTCTGAGTAATCGCAGGTATGAATTAAAACTATCACAACCACAGATGGCTAAAATTATTGGTGTCTCAACTGATACTATTCCTACTGCGAGAATCAACAGTTACAGCCAAAAATAATAACTTTTGCTCCTAAAAAAATATTGTTCCCGGGTTATATTATAATCTGTACCATGTCAATACAGATACTCTTGGTGGACAAATTAAGCTGTATCAATGCCTGAAGAAGAGGTTGAAGTTTTCAAGAGCAAATTTTCAATCACCAGTAAGGAATAAAAAATCCTATTCACAATAAGTAGCATTGTTATACAGATGCTGAATAGGTTCGCGGATGGATAGCATCGGCATAACTGATTAACAAGGCTTTTGCTGCGTTTCACTTCGCAAAATCCTTTACCTTCATTATAATTCAAGCCTAATTTTTCGCAAACCTGTGCTCTTTCAGTATTTCTCTCTGAATAGATTCCCACTGCCAGAATACTGATTAGTTGTCAATGGCAGCTTCGCCCCGATGGGATCATACATTCTTCCGGATTTGTTATTTTCGATGATTCTTTTTACTTTTCTACCAAATTTAACCAATCAAATATTCAGTAAGATGAAAAAGTTAACAAATCGCTATGTATCAGTGCTTCTGGTGCTTATGCCCTTATTGGCTCTTTCAAAGACAGTCACTGTCGAAAAAGCGCATCAGGTTGCCCGGAACGTATATCTGGAGCGTTGTGCTCAGTTAAACCCATCAGCCTCCGACCAGGCTTCCCTGTCCTGGGTTTTCACGGAATATTCCGGTACCACACCTCTGTATCATGTTTTTCAGGCTGCCGGACAAAAAGGTTTTGTGATAGTATCAGCGGATGACCGGGCTTATCCGGTGCTTGGGTATTCCTCATATGGAAGTTTTCCGGTTAATGCCGGTCAGAGGCCCCCGGCTTTCCAGGCCTGGCTTGACCGGTATTCGGCTCAGATCGCCGCACTGTCAGGTTCCGGAAGCGGACAGGATGAAAGTATAGGGCAGGTGTGGGACAAATATTCAGTTCAGGGCATGGACCTGCTTCCTTCGGTGGTGACGGACACGCTAATACTGACCACGAAATGGGGACAGGGCTGTTATTACAACGAACTCTGCCCTGCAGTAAGCTGCACCGACAACTGTAACCATGCCGCGGCAGGTTGTGGTGCAATTGCTGCTGCCCAGATACTCAAATACCTGCAGTACCCGCCCAAAGGGATGGGGGCCGAGTCTTACACTGACCCAGCCTCTCCAGGCTGCAGTCCCCCCGAATCCTCATTGGGAACCCAGTCGGTTGATTTTTCAGCCCATACCTACGACTGGTCCCAGATGCCTGATGTCGCAACCACTTCGAATGCCGAGACGGCCAAACTGATCTACGATCTCGGTGTAGGCAACAAATCAAATTTCAGTTGTTGTGAAACCTTTTCTTACCCTGACACCACCCGGAAAAACCTGGCTTATCATTTTGGTATGGATTACAACATCACCCTGGCCGTAAAAAGCATGTTTTCAAATTCTGACTGGGAGAGTATGATCATATATGATATCCAGAATCACAGTCCGGTCCTGTACCGCGGTGAGCTTGCCACCGGAGCCGGACATGGTTGGGTATGCTATGGCTATCAGACCACCCCGAGCGGGAATATGTTCCTGTTTAACTGGGGATGGGACGGCATGGCAGACGGATTTTACTATCTGAATGACATCACCCCTGCACCGGGGGTCTCCTTTAACTATGTCCAGGCTGCCATATTCGGGATCAAACCCGGAGATGATCTGATGTTTACTAACGGAGACATCTCCCAGTCTTCATTGAATCCCGGGAGCAACTTCACTGTCACTTATACGGTCCTGAACCAGGGTGTTGGTCCCGCTCCTCCGGCTTACGTTAAAGTATACTTCTCTCAGAACACGACTTTTGAACCGGGTATTGATATCGAAGCTGCATCAACCCTGCTTCCCCTGCTGGATACGGCTGCCACGCAGACGGTCACCCAAGCGGTGACAGTACCTTCAGGACTGTCTTCAGGTACCTGGTATGTATTACTGGTCATTGACCCCGATAACCTGATAAGGGAGGTCTTTGAAGCCAACAACTCGGGATATTTTCCTGTCCAGATCGGAAGCCTGAACGGCCTGAATGAAAGCTTCGAAGGAGACTTCCTACCGGCAGGGTGGATGAAATATAACCCCGACGGCGGTTCGGGATGGAACCAGCAGTCTGTCGGCACCACACCGGTCCCGGGATGGCAGGCGGGCACTTTGACTGCTTTGCCTGACGGCACCGGTGGGTCCAAAATGGCCTTCTGCACCTGGTCCACCGGCGGGAGCACATACAATGACCAGTGGCTGGTTACCCCTCTGGTAAATATTGCTGCCGGTTACGAGTTGTCGTTTTGGTTCGGCTCTTATGCCGGCTATATCGATACGGTGGATGTCCTGTTATCCACAACCAATAATCAGATGTCCTCTTTTACCACCCTGCTCACCAAACTCACCTTTTCCATGGTGAACTCGGGCTGGGTTTATCATACGGTAAACCTGGCATCCTATGCCGGGCAGAACATCTTTGTGGCTTTCAGGGAACATGTGGCGGACAATTATTACAACGGGACCGCCCAAGGTCAGGATAGGGCTTCCCCAGGTATTGCCAGCTGACGACGCGGGTGTCTCCGCTCTGGTTTCGCCGGTTTCCGGTCCCGGACTGACTGCAAGCGAACAAGTCACAGTCACCATACAAAATTTCGGGACGAACACCCTGACAAGTATACCCGTCGTCTATAAACTGAACAATAATACCCCGGTGAGCAAGACCTGGACCGGCTCTCTCTCCCCGGGAAATACGGTCAATGTCACCTTTACCCAGTTGATCAACCTTTCTTCACCGGGAACAAACTACACCCTGAAATGCTGGACCACCCTTGCCGGTGACCAGGAGCATAGCAACGACACCCTGATCTCATCGATCGCCAATACTTCAGGTGTGTATTGCACAGCAGGCGCCTCTATGTGCGATGAGTTCATCAGTAATGTCAATATGTTGGGCAGCAACCACCAGACTTCCTGCAGTACCGGCGGCTATGCCAACTATACAAGTCAACAGTTTTCCATGTCAACCGGGCAGACCGCCACACTTTCTATCTACAACGGACCGCCGGTCTATACCGGTGATGTTTGCGGGGTCTGGGTTGACTGGAACAACAACGCGATCTTTACGGATGACCCGCCAATAACGGTGACCAATGGTCCCTCGCTGTTTTCGGCAACCATCACCGTCCCGCAAAACGTGCCTTCCGGACCGGTAAGGATGCGGATCCGGATTAGTTATAACGAAATTCCGTCTCCCTGCGATATTTCGGAATATGGTGAGGTTGAGGACTATACGATCCAGGTCACCCAGGTCTTTTCCGACGATGCCGGTGTCTACCTCGTGCTAAAGCCGCCGACAGGAATGGACCTGTCTGCAATCAATATGGTAAAGGCCAGAATAAGGAATTATGGTAACCATTCCCTGACCAACCTGCCGATAACATACCGGGTCAACGGAGCTACCCCTGTCACGGAAACCTTTGCAGGGCCGTTACTGCCCGGTGACAGCACAGACTTCACCTTCAGCACTCCTGCTGACCTGTCGATTGCAGGAACCTATACCATAAAAGTCTACTCCGGTGTACCGGGAGACGTACAGCACAGTAACGATACCGTGACCAAACAAGTGACCTGCTATCATTTTGGCAATCAGCTTTTTACCAGTGGACCGGTCATGAACAGTCCCGGCTCCGGTTTTAACGGCGCCGACGAAAGTACTGTCCAGCTTAGTATCGGGCTTACTTCATTCGGGTACTATACCCGGATTTCATCGTCTTTCAGTGTGGCGGAAGATTTTACCGTACCTGCTGGTGAGACCTGGAACATCGACGGACTGTTGTTCTGTTCCTACCAGACAGGTTCCACCACCACCTCCCCGATGACCTGGGTCAGGTTCCGCATCTGGGATGCTCCGCCTCCCGGTGGAAACCTGATCTTTGGCGACAACACCACCAACAGGCTGAATCACAGCTTCTTCTCCAACATCTACCGGGTCTATGACACTGCCTCCGGGGAACACAGCCGCCCGCTGTTTTACGATTACTGTACCGTCTCCCCCACCCTCCAACTCAATCCCGGGACCTATTGGGTGGAATGGGAAACCATGGGGAACCTGATGACCGGCCCGTTTGTTCCTCCCCTCACCATTTCCGGGCAGGTGACCACCGGAAACGCCAGGCAGCGCCACGACTCGATCTGGATCAACCTGGTGGACGGAGGCTCGCAGACCTTCCAGGGCCTACCCCTCAAAGTCTTCGGAAACAACCAGCCCCTCGACAACGCAACTCTTTCGGGAACGATCAAATACCTGAATACTTCTCTATAGACAGTATCGCAGCCGGCAATTACACCGTAAAGGCCGCCTGTACCAAACCCTGGGGCGGTGGTAATGCCGTGGATGCCCTAAAGATCATGCAGCATTTCACCGGAATGTACTACCTGAGCGGTCTCAAGCTCAAGGCGGCCGAAGTGGACAACTCCGGGTTTATAAATGCCACGGATGCCCTGTTTACAGCCCGTCGGTTCGTGGGCATGGTTAATTCCTTCCCATCCGGCGATTGGACGTTCAACACTTCTGATATAAATATTACTCAGAATGAGGTTGTTACCCATGATTTCAACGGGCTTTGCGTGGGTGATGTGGACGGGTCTTTTATTCCGGCAGCCCGGCAATCACCTGAGCTCATTTTGGAAACCTCCGGGGAACAGATCATTTCAGCTACCGGAACGACAGAGATCCCTCTCCGTTCAGGTTTCGATGCCTCCGTAGGTTCCCTCTCGCTGGTTTTAAACCTTCCTGATAATCAATTAATTCCTCTCGAAATCAGGATTTCGGAAAAAGCCCCGGCACAGGGTAACCTCGTTTATCATTTCCTGGATGGACAACTCCGGTTAGCATGGTATAGTGTGGGCCCCTGGGTTATTTCTCAGGAGGATGTCCTGTTCCGGCTGAAAGTCTCCGTTCCGGAAAATATCTCCTCCGGATCAGTGTCATTGATCTTAGGAGAAGAAAGCGGGGTCACCGACCTGGCCGGATGCCCGATAGGTTCTGCTGTTATCCGGGTTCCTCTGCTGAAGATCCAGGATGCCGCTTCCGGTATTCGGGTTTTTCCGAATCCGGCCCGGACCCGGTTGAATGTGGAATTGGCAGAAACACCTTCAAACAACTCTGTATTAGAGATTTATGACATCACAGGAAGACTTCAGACCCGGATAGCCTTTCCCTGGCAGATGCAGTTCGGTCTGGACCTGTCAGGACTGGCAAAAGGGATGTATTTTCTCCGGCTACTAGGCGACAAACAGGATTACCGGACGAGCTTCAGGGTGGAATAGCCGGGGATGCGCAAAGTCCCCGGTTCATATTACCTGATTTTGCTGTAAACTTACTTCACCACAACAACCTTGACAGTTTTCATCCAATGCTTTCCAGCACCCTTAAAGTCTGCTTTTAGCCAATATATTCCGTTTGAGTATTTACCAGCATTAAAAATGAAGTCGTAGGTTCCTCTTATAATTGATTTGTCAAGTACCAAATCAACTTGCTCCCCTAAGGCATCATACAGATATACTTTCATATTGCCATCTGCGGGTAATGTGAAAGAAATCTCAGCTGTTAAATTGATTGGATTTGGAACACAGCAGTTAAAAATAAAGCCATCACTGATGTAAACCAGCTTGGGAATCGATATTTCAGCATCAGGTATAATTTGAGCATGGTCATCAGATAAGTTGCTTTCTTCTGTAACCACAAACACGGGGGAATTCTCTTTCTTAATCCGGGCATTTATGCTAAAAAGTGTTTCATCAGGCTTTATATTGACTGGTGTAAGACTGTACCACCCAATCCGGATTTCATCATTTACAATATTAGAAATGAACAAACTTTCTAGATTATCACATAATAATCCATCAGGAACTATATTGATGACATCAGTTTCATAAGGATTGAATTGTAAAACAAAAGACATTGAGGATAACTGATATTCCTTAATTGATTTGACTGGAATTTGAATCCCGGTTCCTAACTCAACCAACAAAGAGCCTTGATTAGATAGAACTAATGAAGGTTCAATCCTGGCTGCCGGAACATAGGAACAATCTACATCACCATAACACAAACCTTTGATATTCTGAGTAATAACGCTTTGTGTTTCTCTTGTAACCTCAGGATTTTCAAAACCCCAATCACCAACCGAAAAGGAATTAGTCAGACCTACAAACCGCCTCATTACCAATAGGGCATCTGATGCATTCACAAAGCTGCTACCATCTAAATCAGCCACTTGAAGCTTCAATCCTTGTAAAGTACTTATGCCAACAAAGTGCTTCATAATAAGCAAAGCATCAATTGCATTTACACCTCCCCATAATTTGGTAGTCAAAGCATTCAGTGTGTATGATCCATTTTCAATATTATTAAATTCAAAATATCCATTACTATTTGTTGTGGTCTGCATAACTGTAGTGCCATTTAGTTCAAGGGAAACTAAAGAATTATTCAAAGGAGTTGAAAGGGAATTAGCATACGTAAGTGTTCCTAATACACTTGAACCACTCCTTGCGTTAACATATAGAAAACTTGACAGTCCATCACCACATCCATTATGACCATAGACACTAATAGTACAGGTGTCATAGAATGAACCAAAATCAACAGTAATACTATTTGTATTGCTGTTCCCAATGACTCCTGCGGGGAAATTCCAGATATAGCTGGAAGCAAATGGGATAATGGGAATAGAATAAGTGATACTGTCTCTTTGCTGATATATTGAAGTATCCCCGGTTATTGAACCTGCTCCCTCCGGCGGTAGAGAAGAAACAATCAAATCAATAATAATAGTACTGTCACAACCTGCTGCATTCGGAATAACAGCAGTCTTAATGCCCGAAGTGGTGTAAACGGTTCCATCAGGTGCCGTGTAACTATCGCAATTGGAAACTGTAATTGTATCTGTAGTATTAATACAAACGAAATCTTTGGCGCATCTAAAACCAGTTTGATAAAAACGAAAGGCATCGCCATGAGATGTTGTACTTGCTTGTATTGTTCTGCTCTGAGCCCAATAACCTCCTTTCAGATTGCCATGAAAACCAGGATTGCCGCCATCTCTCCGGCACGTCCACTCCGATACGTTGCCATTCATATCATACACACCATAATAACTAACACAACTTGTATCACTCCCTGCAGTATCTGCCTGGTATAAATACAAAACATGATCGGCAGATAAAGAAGCACCGGCTGAAATATTTATTACAGAATCAATAAGCTCAGAAAATGTATTTATATTATTCAGAGAAGAAATGGTTGGCCACAGATTTAATAAGGATTGATTATACGCTATCCAAACTTTATTATCATTACAAACCAGCGAATTGTATGTAGTTCCATAAACATAGGGTAACGAAAGCGGCCCTCCTGCAACCAATACCCATTCATCATCAAAAAGTAATCTTTTCCCTCTGGCCTGGCACCAACAATCCGCTTCAATATAATTAAACATAACAAATGGAACTTCACCTGCTATATTAGGAGCCTCATATTTATCCACATAAATATTTCCAATTTTTACCATTTCCTCAAATTCGTTATTCTCTTTTACTTGTGAATATGCAATTATCGGAATGATTAATCCGATTAAAATTAAATATGTTTTCATATGCGCATTTTTTATTGTATATATGCTGAATGATTTTGCGAGAACTTAACAGACCACTGTTCAAAAATAACCTTTTTAATGATCTGTTAATAAGGATTTTGAATAAAATTTTGTTCTTTATATCTCAATTCTTATCATCGACTGATATAGACACCCTTAGTAAGATGCATATGAAATCGGGTAAAAAACGCATCAACGACAAGAATTAAGCTATTCTGATGCTAATGTTCCTTCAATCCATGACCCTCAGAGGCCGTTATTTTTCGCCTGGTTTTCAAACTTATTTTCAGGCATTCAATACAATAAGACATACCTATTAAAAATTGTTCTATATTTGGGAAAAATATGTTATGTGCAATTTTTCCATTAGTATTTTATTGCCTGTTATCAACGAAACATTTTCGTTAAAGCAGACAGTCTTCATTATCGATGCCAGCGTTGATGAATATATAGAAGAATATATTATTATATGCTGCAAGAAAACAAAAGAAGAGAGCAGAAAAGCGATTAAAGAATTGCAGGAGATATATGGAAATAAAACCGTTGTACTTGAACAGACACTACCTTTTCTTGGAGGTGCCATGCGTGATGCTTTTGATATATGTCGTGGAACACATGTAATCATGATGGCAAGCGACCTTGAAACGGATCCATCGTTGGTAAAAAAACTTATTGAAGAAAGCAGAAAAGAGCCGGAGATGATCATAACAGCAACAAGGTGGAAGGGAGGTGGATTTACAGGATATAACCCCATTAAACTCGTTTGTAATTTCATTTTTCAAAAATTATTTTCATTGCTTTATCGTGTTAATTTATCCGATATGACCTTTGGGTACAGAATATTTCCTTCAAAGCTAGTAAAGTCAATTCAGTGGGAAGAGGTAAGGCATCCATTTCTGCTTGAAACGATACTTAAACCTTTGCGCCTTGGTGTAAAAGTGAAAGAAATATCAACAGGATGGAAGGCACGTCAGGAGGGGGAGTCAGCAAATAGTTTCTTACGGAACTTCGAATATTTTAAAACAGGGATCAGCATCCGGCTACGTAGCAAAAGTAAAATATTAAAACATCAGGAATGAAAAAAGTAATTGTTACTACTACTGTTAATTCTCCAACAAAAGCTATTCAACAGTTTGAATCGATGCCTGATTGGGAACTGGTTGTGATTGGAGATTTAAAAACACCCAAAAATTATAAACTTAAAAGGGGAATCTATGTTACACCTGAAGAGCAGGAGAAATATGACAAACCACTTTCAGATGCCATCGGATGGAATTGTATCCAAAGAAGAAATTTCGGATTGTTATGGGCACATGAACTGAAAGCGGACCTGTTGGCAGTGGTTGATGACGACAATATTCCATTAGATGGATGGGGTGAAAATTTGATAATAGGAAAAACAGCAGAAGTAAACTATTATGAAACTGATTTGCCTGTTTTTGATGCCATAGGAGCTACTAACTACAAACATTTATGGCACAGAGGATTCCCTTTACAGTTGATTTCTAAAAGGGATTACTCAAATAAAAGCAAAATACAAATTACGGCCGATATACAGGCAGACTTCTGGAATGGTGATCCTGATATTGATGCAATCTGCAGAATGGAACATGCACCGGAATGTGTTTTTAACAATAAATTCTTTCCAATATCTGCTAATAAGCTTTCTCCTTTTAATTCCCAGAACACATTTTTAAAAGGGACATTATTAAAAGATTATTTTCTTTTCCCACATATTGGAAGAATGGATGACATCTGGGCATCATATTATGTGCAGGCGAAGAATAAAAGTAAGCTTGTATTTGGGAAAGCATCCGTATTCCAGGAACGAAATCCTCATGACCTGATAAGGGATATGAAACAGGAATATATTGGATATGAAAATAATCTTAAAATCATACAGGAATTACCCCAGGAGGCTGATGCCATCTTAAAATATCTTCCAGAAAAATCTATTTTAGCTTTTAACTTATATAAAAAACATTTTTCCAATTGAAAAATAATTTAATTACAGATGGTGTTGGTTTTGTGGGTCGATATTTTGCGAAACGTATGCCGGATAAGTAATATAGTTGAATGAAAATCACCTATGAAAACTTTGCGAAATATGTTTATGACATGAATTACATTAAAAATTAGCATGAAATTTTCCCTCTCGAAACAAAACTGTCTTTCAATATTTTATATAATTTTTACTGTTTCCTTATTGTATAAGTTCTATAAAGATATTCTTAAGGGATATTCAAAAGAAAGTTGGCAAATCACAGAATTTTTGATAAATTATCAGGGTGGTTTTGTAAGAAGGGGGTTATTCGGTGAAGTACTTTACAAATTACATCAATATCTTTCTCTTAATCCTTACTATACAATTCTGTTTTTATGCGGTCTTTTTTACATAATACTTATTTTGTTTTTTGCCAGATCTTTTATTAAATATTCTTATCCGATATTTATTCTGCCGTTTGTTTTTTTCATTGGCAACCCTATCATTAATGATTTTTGGGTAAGAAAGGATGTATTACTTGTTTTGATTTTTATTTTAATAGTATACTTTTCAAATAAACAATCGAAAATTAATTTAATAATAATTAATACATTACTTATTGGGGGAATATTGATACATGAATCAATATTTTTTGTGTGTGCGCCAATATTATTTTTAATTCTTGTCAATAAACACAATAAAAAAAAGCATGGTATAAAAAAAAGGTATAAAGCCAATTTCGTAATTTTATTGGGATTATTGCCCTCTTTGCTCGCTTTTATTTCAGTAATATTCTGTAAGGGATCATATGGAATTTCCAACGCAATATGGAATTCATGGAAACCGATTGCATTTCCTATCAGTGATTTTTCACAAACCCCACCAGCTGCAATAGATGGTTTAACGTTGTCATTGCAAAAAGGGTTATCACTACCTATTAAATACACTTTCCCATTCTTTGATAATATGATCTATGCTCCCATCGCTTGGATGTTTATTTTGATAGTAATTTATTTTATACTAACAAATGTCGATCAGTTAAATGTTAAAATATTTAAGTACAATCCGCAAAAATATTTTAATAAATACAACTTATCTAACATATTGACACTTCAATTTATTAGTATTATTCCTCTCTTTATTTTGGGTTCAGATTACGCAAGATGGATATTTTATTGGACATCAACCTCTTTTGCATGCATTTTGTTAATACCGGAGTCTGTCTTAGCAGAAATATTTCCAAAGTGGATATCAAGTTGTAGTTTTTTGATCAACACTTTCTTGGATTCTATGTTGGTCAAATCCAAAGGTTTTGTGGTTTTATTAAGCCTGTTTATAGGAATACCACAATATACTTGGAACTTATCGACCTATATGGGTTCAAATGCGATAGTTATTGTTATGCGCTTTATTTCAAGTGTAATATATAAGATAATGTCTTCAAGTGGTTTTTTGAATTAAACATTACATTCAAGCGTCAACGAAACCAATAATAAAGATACATAACTCTGCTTACAGTCGTGGGTTAGCCGGATGAAAAAGTGTAAATGTCAGCATTTTGTAAACCAGAAGGAACCTCCGTGTTTTTCAACGCCTTTTAAGCGGGGATCGTTCCAAACCGGATCCAGGATCTTCTTTAATTCAGGATCTTCACTGATAAAGAAATTAGGCAACAGCACCCGGAAATTTCCGGGTGCTGCCAATAACATCGCGGCCAGGAGATATTGTTCTGAGTACGCCCTGTCGCACATAAACTGAGGATAATCGTATGGCAGGTATACATCATGGATGTGGATGATCACCCCCTTTTTTAGCCTGGGGATCAGTTCGAGAAAACAAACGGTAACATCAGAATTCGGAAGGCAACGATGAGAGTTGTCGATGAAGAGGATATCATTCTCCTCCAATTCTTCAATAAAGCCAAGATCTTCCATCTCTTCCAGCGGTTTTCGGACGATAACATCAGATATATCGTCAATAATGGCCCTGGGCATGGGGTCAATGGAGGTGATCCTTGTTTCCAGTTTACCCTCCTTAATGGCCTTTCTTGCCACCATGGTTGAATTACCGGAGCCAATCTCGACATATTTTCTTGGTTTATAATGATTTAGCAAACCATATAGCCCGATGATGTCAAGGCCGGGGAAGAAGTGGTTATCCCAACAGGGTTCAGTATTCGCTTTCCTGCCGGTTTTTACCGGAATGTTAAAAAATATCTCCCGGTATGAGAGAAATTCGTTCAATAACGCAGCATATTCTGCCCGGTTACGGTTGACTATCTCACTTAGTCCCGGATGAGGGGGCCGTCCATGCCCGTATCTTGGTTGAAAATAATAGGTATAATCAAGAAATATTTTCTGAAATTTTGGGGATAAAAATTTGTAAAGTGCCTTTAATGAACGCATTATATATTGTTTTAATCATTGTGCCCGGTAAAAGTACAAAAAGATAATCTGTGTTTAAGAAGTCAAACAATTAGATTTTTTAATAAGTTTACATCTTAAAGCCTGTAAAAATCTCTTTATGCGTTTTTTTTTAGTCGACCGAGTCATCCGGATCGTGCCGGGAGAATCGATTGAAGGCATTAAATGCTGGACGCTTACCGATGAGGTATTCCAGGACCATTTTCCTGGATTTCCGGTTGTTCCCAGTGTACTGATGATCGAGTCGATGGCCCAGCTATTAGGTATTTTAATTGAAAAAAGTCACCTGAAGGAATACCCATCAGATTCGACCGTGTATCCGGTGATCAGTATTGTCCACAATGACAAGTTCAGGGAGATGATCATTCCGGGTGACCAGTGCCTTTTGAAAGGCAACTTATTGTCGCTGGATGTTCAGCGGGCAAGCGGGAAAGTGGAGGTTTTTGTCGACAACAGGCTAATGGCAGAGGCGATCCTTTCCTTTATCATTTTATCCAAAGAGGAGCTGCGCGACAACAGGTGGATCAACCGGAGGGAGGAATACCTTCATGTCATCACAAAAAAAAGACCCGGCAACATGCGTAAAACATGAGCAGGAAAGCATTTATCACAGGATATTGCCTTCGTGCACCGGGAATTAATTCTGATACAGATCTTTATGAAACCCTTGTGGGGGGAAGATTCAACCCGGTATTTACCAGTATAGAAATAGCAGAAAACTATTTTACTGAAGTCGGGTTGATTGATTTCGGGTGCGAAGATAGGTTCCTCCCAAAAGCCAGTTTGCAAAAAACGATGAGGCCGGATGTCCTGGCTTCCTGTATCTGCATCAGTGAACTGATGGAGAAATATGCCATTACCCGTGAAGAGGCGGAATCCATGCCGCTTTTTGTTGCCAACGGGGTCACTCTTGAGCCAGTTTGGGAAGAAAATAATGCGGTCCATGCTGCTTTCTACAGCGAAAACCATCCCCTCCACAAAGCGGAGAAACAGGCTATATTGTACCAGTCATTTCCACCTTTGTCGGCACTCAGAACGCTGACCAATGCAACCGAGAGCTTTATTTCGCAGGTCAGTGGCCTGGCTGGTAACAACGTGACTTTCGGAAGCACCTCATTAAGCGGCTTTTACACCTTACAGGAAGGTGTCAGACGGATAAAGCGGGGCGAATGTAAAAGGGTTATTGTCGGCGGGAGTTTTTTTGCCGGAATCTTTTCAAATTTATCCTTTAAGAATTTCGCACCGGACAGCAGGCGCAGGGAAAGCACGGTTGCAGTGTATCTCCTGCTGGAGTCGGAGGAGAAAAGGAAAGAAAGGGGAAATCATGGCGGGTACTTTGTACATGAAATGAAAAGTCTGGCCAGGGTTGCACCAGTGGATGAAAAACCTAACGGTCAACCCTACGTTGAAATGGTGAAGCACTGTCAGCCAGGACCTGTTCTATACAGCGGCGGCTTAACAGGACATTCGTTCCAGGAAGAAAGTGAAGTCCTTCAGACAACACGGCTGCCTCAATTTTCATGGTTTCCCTTTCTTGGTCATTTGGGGGCAGTTTCCATGCTAATGAATGTGATCACCGGGATTTCCCTTCTCGGGTGCGAGTCGGCGGCCATGGTAAATTGTCTTGACAGGGATCCCTACGGAAGGGAATCGCTGGCTGTAATCAGTAAGGAAATTGAATGAAGCCACAGAAGGTATATATAGCTGATTATGAGACTATCAGTTCATTGGGTACTGGTAATGAGCGGATTTTCAATAGTCTTAAGACAAACTTCTGCGCAGAGAGAACCATTGAACGCTTTGATCCATCGGGTATGCCTTTTACCAGAGCTGCAGCCATTACGGATGACCTCTCTCCTCTTTACAGAGAGGCCCATCCGAAGCTGATTGAGGCATGTTATTACGACAAGAAACTGGAGATGTTGGTGGCCTTGTATTACCTGATGAAAACCCGGCTGCACCAACTCTTTTCGCAAGCCGCTCCCACTGAAAAAGGAGTTATCCTTGGAGTGGGTATAAACGTCACACCCCTGCTCAGTCTGGAAAAGACCCTCGACAAACTTTCATCCAGTCAGGGTGATCTGTATATCCGGGCCGTTGATTCCCTGATCACCGAAAGATGTGACATCAATCCAGTGTTAAACGCTTACGATCTTTACCCGGTCATACTGGCGCATGAGCTTCAGCTATATGCTTTCCAGAAGCCGATACTGACTGCCTGTGCCGCCTCCACGCAGGCCATTGCATTCGGGTATGATGCAATCAGGTATGGTGAGGCGCAAGTTGTATTGGCCGGAGGAACCGATTCGATCATAAACGATATCGCATTTATGTCATTCGGAAAACTGGGTGTACTGGCAGAGACCGAGAATGAATCAGAAGTCGGATCTTGCAAGCCCTTTGATATCAGCAGGAATGGAACATTGGCGGGCGAAGCGGCAGGATTCAGTGTTCTTATGAGTGAAGAGGCGGCAGAAAAGGCAGGAATAAACCCTGCCTTCGAGTTACTGGGTTATGGCAACACGCTTGACGCTTACAAAATAACTGCTCCCGATCCGAACGGGAAAGGCATGGCGCGGGCAATACGGGCGGCATTAACGAATTCCGGTATCAGGCCGGAAGAGATTGACTATATTAATTTGCACGGGACCGGCACCCGGGCCAATGATGAGGTTGAACTGCTTGCCTTCCGGGAAGTTTTCGGGGATGCTCTTAACGGTATTCCCCTGAGTTCTACCAAGGACAGGCACGGGCATGCTATTGCGGCTGCAGGGATACTGGAATTCAATATATTATGCATGTGCATGGAAAACCATTTTATTCCCTGCAACCTGAACCTGAGAAACCCTATCGGGGATCATCATTTTGACCTGGTGATGCATAATAACAGGGATAAGCAGATCACCATCGGGTTATCGAATAATTTTGCTTTTGGCGGAGTTAATACGGTGCTGGTACTTAAACGTTTAACTTAATCTTAATGACTCCAGATGGACCTTCAGCTGACGAATAAGATTGTTTTGGTAACGGGAGCCTCCGGTGGTATCGGGATTAGTATCTGCAAGGCATTTCTCGCTGAGAATAGCATCGTTGTACCTGTTTACAGAAAAGACCTGACGAAACTGGATGCGCTTTTCACCTGGATG
>JAPLDE010000213.1 GCA_026391855.1 Bacteroidota bacterium
AAGAATCATTTCCCTGAGTAGCTCTTTCATGACTTTAGTAATAGTGGTAATTAATTTTACCAGTTTGACACAAAATTAGTAAAAGAAATTTCCAATATTAAATTCTTCTGTTAATTAACAATGAATGGTAGGGGGCACGATATATTGCAACCCTACAAAACCAATAACCCGCTGATCCGGAGCAATTCCGTTTCCTTCTCCTTGGCAAGGTACAACGCCTCAAACAGGCTGCTTTCCGCATTGAAAAGGCCCTGTTGTGCCTCCCGCAACTGAAGGGAAGAGATCATTCCTGCCTGGAAGGCTTCCAGGGCTATCTTCAGGTTTTTCTGGGCAAGAGAAATTCCTTCACGGTTTAACAGGATGATTTGCAGTGACTTCTGGTTTTCGTTATACGTTTTAATCAAGGCTGCAAGGACCCGTTGCTGGTCGTCCGTATTTCGGATCTGTTCATTTTCCATCATCACCTTTGCATTTCGGATTTTGCGATTCAGGTTGAAGCCGTCGAAAAGAGGCATACCGGCGGTAAAACCAAACTGAGGCCCAACGAGTTGGTTATACTTGATGAAGGCTGCCTGAGTCTCATTTTCGTAATATCCGTACGCAGCCCTGAAGCCCAGCACAGGCTGTCGCTGTGCCTTCATATACCTGAGATCCAGTTCACTGACTTCGAGGTTTGCCTGCTGTATAAGCAACTCAGAATTCTGGTCGAGGGCTTTTTTTGATAATTCATCCAGTGAAGGAAGCTGTGTTAATAAAATAGTGTCTTCAACCAGGTAATCCCGCTGAAGATCGCAGGCCAGCAGTTGGTTTAACCAGACCCTGGCATTCTGCAACAGCGTTAGCTGAGAGATACAGGCAACTGTATCCGCCTGCCTGTCGACACCGGCCTGGAGCATCTCGTATTCTGAGCCGGAACCGATTCCTTTTCGCATCGTTGCCAATCTCAACCTTAAATTACTGACTTTCAGACGTTCCTGGCAGGTTTTCAGCAACTGGTTCTGAAGCACAACATTATAATAGGCCAGGGTAATATCCGATACTGCTTTCTCCATTACCTGTTTCACTCCCAGGTGTCCGAGTTTGTTAAAGGTTAACAGCTTGTCGAAACGGATGAACATGCGGCTGCCGTCATAGAGTGTCCAACCGGCTGAAATACCTGCTGTGGTAATGGTGGAAGGAGCAGCTGATTTTTTCAGCTCCGAACCGGTAACGACCTTAATCTCAGCATCCTGGGATGCCTTATCGATAGTGGCATAGGCCGATATAACCGGGTAAAAACCTGCATTCCCGATGGATACATTTCTCTCTGCCATATCCGACTCATTGCGGGCGATCCGTATCCCGTAATGTTTGTCCAGCCCCTCCTTCATGGCATCCTTCAGGGTCAGCAAATTCTGTCCATTAACATGCATTATGCTAAATATCAACACAATACTAACAAAAAACCGGTGGAGTTCTCTTTGCATATTACGGAAAGATAGGTTCATAGGGTTGTTCATCTTCGTCTTCATCATCAGCCTTCGACTTAATTTCACGGGAGAGAAAAGAATACAAAGCCGGAACGAAATACAAGGAAAAGAAAGTGGCGAATATCATCCCGCCGACCACGGCAACACCAAGGGATTTGCGGCTTCCGGAAGATGAACCGATCGACAGGGCGATGGGAAGAATACCGAGAATTGTGGCACAGGCAGTCATCAGGATGGGACGGAGGCGGGTAACCGCTGCCTTGGAGATGGCTTCCATCTTTCCCATGCCGTCATTTTTACGTTTATTGGCGAACTCCACGATGAGGATACCGTTTTTTGTGACCAGGCCTACCAGCATGATCATACCTATCTGACTGAAGATGTTGAGGGTCTGATCAAAATACCACATTGACAGCAAAGCCCCGAACAAGGCCAGAGGGACGGTTACAAGTATGACCACCGGATCGATAAAACTATTGAACTGTGCTGCCAGTACCAGGTATATAATCATCAGAGAAAGGATAAAAACAGCCAGTAAGCTGGAGGAGCTTTCGGCATAATCGCGGCTTTGTCCGGCAAGGGCAGTCCGAAAGGAACCAGTGAGTACCTTCTTTGCTACTTTATCCAATTCGTTAATTCCGTCACCCAGGGTGTAACCGGGTGCTACTCCGCCTGAAATCGTTGCCGCCAGGTAGCGGTCATAAGAAAAGAGTGTGGACGGACTCACCTTTTCTTCCCATTTGACGGCATTTTCCAATGCAATCGTTCGTCCTTCCCGGTTCCTGACATAAATCTGTGACAGGTCTATGGGCGTATTCCGGTTCGATCGGTCGACTTGTCCAATGATTTGATATTGCTTGCCGTCCATTACGAAATAGCCATATCGCTGTCCGCTGAATGCAAACTGGAGCGTCTTTCCGATATCAGCAACCGATAATCCCAGCTGGGCAGCTTTGTCTCTGTCAATAGTAAGTCGCAGTTCAGGTTTATTCAGTTTCAGATTGGCATCCACGAAACGAAGGATCTTGCTGTTCCGCGCTTCTTCCAGAAATTTAGGCAATACTTTCACCAGAGAGTCAAAGTTAGAAGCCTGGATCACATACTGCAGGGGTTGACCTGCAAAACGGCTGCCTATGGTAGGAGGTTCAAACGGAAAAATGCTGATCCCGCTTATTGACTGAACCTCTTTAGCCAGCTTCTGAAAGATCTGGCTCTGACTTCTCTTTCTCTCTGCCGGATCTGTCAGATAGATGAGATGCATTCCTTTGTTGGATGGATCTACGGAAGTAAGGCTCGGTGAAATCATGGAAATATTGAAGGTTGCCTCAGGGATAGAATCCGTTACATACTTGCTCAACCGGTCCATATACGTTTCCATAAACTCGCAGGTAGAACCTTCAGGACCCAGGGTAGCCATGCGGATGTTCGATCGGTCCTCCAGCGGAGCCAGCTCCGAATGCATGTTCTTCCATAAAAGCACAATAAAAAAGATAATAGCCACAAATAAGGGCCAAACCACCCATCTGACGCGCATAAAGGCTGCCAGTGAATACCGGTACGACCGGTTCAGATTGAGAAAGAAAGGTTCAATAACCCTATACATCCAGTTCATGTTGAGATGATGCTGATGGACCAGCAGTTTTGAACCCATCATAGGGGTCAGGGTCAGGGCCACGAAAGCAGAGATCAGTACAGACCCGGCAACTACAATCACAAACTCTGAAAATAGCGTGCCGGTCAGCCCTTTCATAAAAAGGACAGGCAGAAAGACCAAGGCCAGGGTGATGGTTGTTGAGATCACGGCAAAATAGATCTCCTGACTTCCTTCCAGCGCGGCCTTTTTTGGTTTGTAGCCGCTGTCAACCTTTGAGAATATGATCTCCAACACCACTATCGCATCATCGCAAACCAGGCCTATCGCCAGCACCATCCCCATAAGCGTGAGCACATTGATTGACAAACCGCCTATCCACATGATACTAAAAGTGGCGATAATTGAAATAGGGATAGTTACAACCGGAATAATAGTGGATCGCCAGTCCCTCAGAAAGAAGAAAATAATAAATACTACCAGAATAAAAGCGAGGATAAGGGTTTCCATTACCTCTTTCACCGAATTTCGTTCAAAAACCGTGAAGTCAAACCCGAGGTTTACCTCATAGCCTGCGGGAATCTCCTTTTTGCTCAGCTCTACTCTTTTATAAAATTCGTCGGCAATTTCTATTGAATTGGCACCAGGTTGAGGAATGACTCCAATACCAATGCCAGGACGCATGAATTCTTTGAAAATGGTACGTTCATTTTCAGTTCCGAGTTCTGCATGGCCTATGTCTTCGAGCCGGATAAGTGAGCCGTCTTTTTGTTTTACTATCAGATCATTAAACTCTTTTGCAGTGGTCAGCAGCCCCACTGTCCTCATGCTTAACTCCGTATTATCTCCTTCAATACGCCCGGCCGGGAGCTCTATATTTTCTTTCACAACGGCATCCTGAACATCCATGGCCGTGAGACCTTTAGACTGAAGTTTAAGCGGATCCACCCACAACCGCATGGCGTATTTCTTTTCTCCAAAAATCTGCACCCCTGCAACACCCGGAATGGTGAGTAATCGGTCCTTGAAATATCGATCTATTATATTACTGATTTCCAGGATATTATGTTTATCGCTTTTTACGATCATAAAGATAATCGGACTGGCATTGGCATCCAGCTTTTCAACGATAGGCGGATCCACATCTTTGGGAAGGTTACGGATAGCTTTGGAAACCTTATCACGAACATCGTTGGCAGCTCTTTCAAGGTCCTCACCCAGCGCGAATTCCACAGTGATCATGCTCACTTGCTCAGTAGAAGCAGAGGACATCGTTCGAATTCCCTCGATACCGCTGAGGGCCTCTTCCAGGGGTTCGGTGATCTGAGCCCTGATAACTTCAGCATTGGCTCCGGAATAAGTAGTAGTCACATTAACAATCGGAGGTTCCATCTCCGGGAACTCCCTGTCGGATAAAGAAAAATAACCGACGATGCCGGCAATGATCAGCAAAAGGGAGAAAACCACGGGTAATACGGGTCGCCTGATACTTATCGAAGAGAGACTCATCTTACCAGGTTTTTTGAATTTTTAACGGCACATTCGGCTTCATCTTCAGCAAGTTAGTCGTAATAACGGTATCTCCAAGAGCAAGACCGCCGGTAATCTCGACCATCTTTTCAGACCGCATCCCGGATACTACAGGTTGAGGTTTTGCCTTCCCTTGCTTTTTCAGGTAAACCAGATATCCTTTCAGAGTTGGGATCAGACACTGGGTCGGAATATACAACCCGGGTTCTGCCGTCTTAAAGGTCAGCCAAAGTTCGGTAGAGATTCCGGGAATGATATTTCTGTCCGGTTTCTGAATGACAGCCCTGACTTTGAGGCTCCCTGAAAGCCGGTCGACAGATGGATCGGTGGCTTCAACCCGGGCCTCGTAAACCTTAGGAAAACCCTCTATTCTGAAATTCAACAGGTTGCCGGCATCAACGGATGATGCATATTTCTCGGGGACGGTGAAATCGAGTTTCAGGCTGCTGACATCTTCCAGGGTAGTCAGCACGGTTCCCGGAGTGACCAACGCTCCTTCGCTTACATTTCTCAGCCCGGTCTTTCCGCTGAACGGAGCCCTGATCAGGGTCTTGTCAATCTGTATCCTGATCAGTTCAGCTTCAGCTTCCAGGGTCTTCTTCCTGCTGAATGACTCGTCATACAATTGCTGGCTGATACCCCCGGAAGAAAGCAGTTGTTTATTCCTGGCCTCCGTTTGTGTGGCAAGTTCAAGCTGACTGGTCAACTTTTTCAGATCCGCCTGAAACTCTGCATCATCCAGCCTGAACAGCAGCTCTCCTTGTTTTACATTGTTTCCTTCTTTAAAACCAATGGCCACCACCCGGCGGGATATCTCGCTGACGATCTCAACCCTCTCATTGGAACGAACATTCCCAACGGTGTTCAGGGGAAAGTTTACTGTCGTGTCCCTGACCAGGAAACACTCTGCAGGAACAGCAGGAACCGGGGCCTTTCCCGGTTTGACCGCCTGAGTTTTGTCACTTCTGAAAATCTTTATCACGATCAGAACCACCAGCACTAAAGCAAGTGCAGGCAGGATGTAAAATTTTTTCATAAAACATCAGTTTCAAAAGAACAAGTAAATATAGGTCAGAATACAATAAATTAAAAATCATTCTGAATAAAAATATGATAAAACGGCAACTTTTTGTATAGTATTTTCAGTTTGTGAATTGGAGCTACAAACAGAAGACTGCTCTGCAGCCGGGGATTTCAATTTCAGATCACTGCGCTACAAACAGAAGGCTGCTCTGCAGCCGGGGATTTCGATTTCAGATCACTGCACTACAAACAGAAGGCTGCTCTGCAGCCATCGATTGCAATTTCCTGATAATTAGCCATTTGCTGGCCCCGGAGGGGCCTTCTGTTTGTAGAAACAGGGAGCCAATCACCACCTGAGCCACATAGTGGCGACCTGAATGTAACCGTTATGATACATTTATATCTGAGAAATGAAAGTCAGATCCTTTTGGCCGTTCATAAAAATAATACTAACTTATTAACCTTGAATTACTTATTAAAATTAGTCCAACCTATTCAATCCAATCGAATAAATAATTTTCGTCATAATCAACATCAAACTTTTTCAAAAATGACAGATATTCCTCCTTGAAAGTCAACTTTTTATGATGTGATTCCTGATTGTTAATGTATTTAATAACATTATTTATGTGTGAACGGGAATATGAGAATGCACCATAACCTACCTGCCATTCGAACTTCCCTGACACCCATCCTTTTTCATGAATAAACTTTGAAGAATTCGATTTTACATCTCGCATCAGATCAGGTAGTGATTGGGATGGCTGATAACCAATAAAAATATGGACGTGGTCGGGCATACAATTAATAGCCAACAATTTATGCTTCCGGTTTTGAATAATTCCTGTCATGTATTTATGAAGTTCTTCTTTGTGTTTCTGGGAAATGAGATTTGGTTTACCATTTACAGTAAACACAATTTGAATGTACAATTGGGTATAGGTATTTGCCATGGTTTTAATTTTTCGTTAGTTGAATACTAAAGGTACAATCCAAATAAAATGATCCAAATTATTGATTTCGAATTATCAAAAGTATTGAAAAACATTGGAAATGTCTGTCTATGTGTAGATTAATAAATTTTCTAAATCATCTATTCATTCTAAAAGACAGTATTGCTAATTTATAGTCCGCCACTCTGTGGCTCCAAATTATAATGGCCCTATTCCTGCTACAAACAGAAGGCTGCTCTGCATCCGGGGATTTCAATTTCAGATCACTGCGCTACAAACAGAAGGCTGCTCTGCATCCGGGGATTTCAATTTCAGATCACTGCACTACAAACAGAAGGCTGCTCTGCAGCCGGGGATTTCAATTTCAGATCACTGCACTACAAACAGAAGGCTGCTCTGCAGCCGGGGATTTCAATTTCAGATCACTGTGCTACAAACAGATGGCTGCTCTGCAGCCGGGGATTTCAATTTCAGATCACTGTGCTACAAACAGATGGCTGCTCTGCAGCCGGGAATTTCAATTTCAGATCACTGTGCTACAAACAGATGGCTGCTCTGCAGCCGGGAATTTCAATTTCAGATCACTGCGCTACAAACAGAAGACTGCTCTGCAGACATCGATTGCAATTTCCTGATAATTAGCCATTTGCTGGCCCCGGAGGGGCCTTCTGTTTGTAGAAACAGGGAGCCAATCACCGCCTGAGCCACATAGTGGCGACCTGAATGTAACCGTTATGATACATTTATATCTGAGAAATGAAAGTCAGATCCTTTTGGCCGTTCATAAAAATA
>JAPLDE010000093.1 GCA_026391855.1 Bacteroidota bacterium
GGGCGAGCATGCCGGAATACGTATCTTCCTGTTGCTGAAACTGTTCATCCATATAGCGGATCCGTATAGTCTCCGGACGTATGACTTCTTCCCTGAACCCCGGGAAGCTGAGACATCCTTCCTCGTACATGACCTCTTTGCCACTTCTTTCGAGGATCACCGCGTTGATGAAAGTCTTTTTAAATCCTCCGGCAAAGGGATCATCTTCAGCGAAAGGAGAAGCATCCACCACGAAAAGCCGGATGGAATGATTGACCTGGGGTGCAGCCAGACCCACCCCTGAAGCCGCGTACATGGTCTCATACATATCGCTGATCAGTTGCGACAGACCAGGATAGCCGGCCCCGATCTCCGCGGTCTCGTTTTTTAAAATACTATTCCCGTATGAAACGACAGATAATATCATGTTAGCCTTGATTTTGAATATGTTCCAGGTATGATTGCAGCATGATGGCAGCGCTCACCTTATCGATAAGGGATTTATCCTGCCTGTCCTTCTTTTTCAGTCCCGACTGGGCGATGGCCCTTGAAGCCAGCAGCGAGGTAAAACGCTCGTCAGTCCTTTCAACCGGTACAGCCGGAAGGGCTTTCTTCAGTGCTTTGATAAAAATTTCAATAAAAGGAGCTACGGATGAATCCTCCCCGCTCCACCGTATGGGTTTCCCCACCACAAACGTATCTACCTTTTCTTTTAAATTGAATAAGAAATTGAATAGCTGTAGCTGTCGGCACAGTATCCAATGGGTTGGCTATCAGGCAGTTCTCATCAGTCACCGCCAGTCCTGTCCGCTTTAGCCCGAAATCTATTGCCAGTATTCTTCCCATAGTATTTTCGAACACAAAAGTAAATAATTAGTTCAACGGTCTCGTTCAATTTTTTTTTTTTTTTGAGATAACGTTTGTGTACCAATGGTTGATGGTTGATTCAGGGTGGTTGAAATAGGCAGAAGGCAGAAGGAAGAAGGCAGAAGGCAGAAGGAAAGTTAGAAGTGAGCAAGGTACTAATAGATAAATCCGTTCAAACCAGTTTATATACAGATTTCTGCATTGTTTATAACTTATTTTTCAAAATAGATGGGATATTTTCATCCTTTTGCAATTAACTTATAACTACCCTTTCCTCTGCCGGCTACTCTCCATTTTTGGCATTACCTTAAACCAAAGTCAGTATTATCAACATGTCCGGGATTACCATCATTCATTCTCCCCAATACATCCCGCAACTATATTGTTGGTGTGCTGAAATGCATTATTCTGTAGAGAGAGAGAAGAGAATCAGGTCACCATCCGATAAGGACAATCCCTTAATCCAGTCTTTTACACCGGCTGAAAACAACATTTTCTTCCAATCCAGGTTGGTTTTCAGCCTCTATGGATTAAAATATTTATTATCAATCATTTACAAACAACTGATTATTTAAACAAACTTATCTTTTTATGAAAACAAAAATAAACCTTGTTCTTTTCTTTCTATTTTTGATGGGATTTTCCTATCAGTCAATGGCAACTACCTGGTATGTCAGAACCGATCCAAATTTTCTTCCAGATGATAATAACTTTGGTAACATCGATTTTCTAATTGGACATGCCTGGCGACATATAAGCAATGCAGTTAATAATCCGTTGGTCCAGCCGGGAGATGTTATTCTTGTGGCAAATGACGGCCCTTATGTTGAAAATATTACCTGGCCAACCATTGATGGAATAACCTTAAATGGGTATGATATTATGTACAGTGGAGCCAACACTGTTATCGACGGGAATGCTGCAGGCAGTGTCATCGTTATTATTAGTTCAGGAACCGCCATTACAAACCTTACTGTTATTGATGGTTTTGATATCACCAATGGATATTCTTACAGTGATGGCGGTGGAATTTATATGAGCCGGGATGTTGTTCCACTTTTAAAAAACCTTAACATCAAATCCAATACTGCTGTTGGCAATGGTGGCGGTATCTACTATCGTACCAATGATTTTTATGTGGTTGACGCCTGCAATTACTGGAAACCCAGCTTTTTGCCATGCAGTCTTGTTAATGTAACCGTTAAAGGGAATCTTGCCGCTGATCCGGTTAATGGAGTTGGTTCCGGTGGTGGTATTTATATTGAAGGAAATTACCAGACTGATGATCCAACCTGTCCTGAAATTTATACAGTAGGCCCGATTATGGCCTTGAATAACTGTAACATTAACCAGAATACCTGTATTATAAATGGTGGTGGAATTTGTCTGATAAACGCGGGAATCTATTTTAATACAGGTTCAATCAATGATAACAGAGGGGGTTGGAAAGGTGGCGGATTTTATGCAAACACATCAGTTTCAGTTTTTTATGACGTTGGGATTAAATATAATACCTGTATGGATGGAGGAGGTGCTTACCTGGAAGGAGGGTTGACTGCCCACGACGTTCATTGTAATGATTGCAGCACTTTTTCAGGTTTCGAACACCGTTGGGAATTGGTTGAACTTTCAGGCAACGTTGCATTTAATAATGGAGGGGGAGTTTATGTAGACGGCGTAAATTTATCATCTGCCGACAAATACCTGGATTTGGTCTATACCGGGACAGCTATTTGCCAAAATACTGCTGTTAATAATGGCGGAGGAATATATGTTTATTCTGCCGCCCGGCTCTACCTGAAAGATTTAATAATATATGATAATCAAGTTACTAACGGTGATGGCGGTGGTATTTATAACAATTGCGAATGGAACGCAAATACAGCTGCCGGGTGGACTCCCGAACACTACTTTGAACAACTCCTCATCATAGAAAATAAATCTCCTTTGGGATACGGGGGAGGGATATTCACAAAACAGACTTTTTATTGTATTAATTCTACTATTGCCAATAACAGAGGTAAGTTAGGCGGTGGGGCAACCGCCTGTTTTTCCTATACTGGAGGTATGCTAATACCTGCTGTAAGGCCGGTATTCTATAATTCCATTATTTGGGGTAATGTGTGGTGGAATCCAATTTGGGGATGGATTTTCAACCAATTCTACTTAAACGATGATTACTGCGATCCACAGTTCGCATATACTGATATACAAGATTTCTATGCTCCAAGCCCCCCGAATCCTCTTCACAATTTTGCAGGTAACGGAGCTTCCGGCTGGATAAATTATGGTTTTACTCCAATGGCCGCAATTTGGGACCAGGACCCTCTATTTGCTAATAATGGATATACTTTACAGCCGGCCTCTCAACTCATTAATCAAGGTAATAATATATTAACTCCTTGTTCAGGATGGCCGGCATTCACATCATTTACAACTTTTCCATGGCCCTTTGATTTGAATGGTAATACAAGAATATGTACCAATCCGCCAGTAGTAATCGACATGGGTGCATATGAATTTTGCGCTAAATGTGAACCCATTACTTCACAAACTTGTGGTCAATCTTCGGAGGATTATCGAATTGAGATACAACCCAATCCCTGGCAAACTGGACAAATGTTGGAATTTAAGGTTTTTTCACCAATAAAATCGTTACTAAGTATCTCTATAACAGATTTATCAGGCAAAACTTGGTTTTTGGACCAAAGCGATGTAGAAGGAGAGAAAAAATTAGGGTATTCAGAAACGAAACATGCCCTGATGCCGGGATTGTACATCCTCCATTGTATCTTCAAAGACGAAAAGGGTAACGAAAACACCATCAATAAAAAAATCATCAGAATTTGAGGTGAAAATCAAATAACGGTCAACAAGAAAAGAGGTTGTTAAAGAAACCTCTTTTCTCCATTTTACTCAAATAAATACAAACCGAAAACTCATAAAGAAATGAAGTCAATAACTACAATTATTCTTTTAATTATTTTAAGTTATTCATCATCGGCCCAATGGATCATGCAACATATTGGCTATGAGCAACCCTATGTTGCTGTCTCTCCTATTGAAGCTATCAGCAAAGACACACTTTGGACAATTTCTGCAAATCCAATGGGTTCACCCAGTTATCAATATTTTTCACGCTCTGCCGATGGAGGAAACACATGGATTCCCGGAAATATTTCCGGTTATAATGATTTTTCTTTCATTAATATTAGTGCAATAAATTATTCAACAGCATGGGTTGTTTTAGAAAATATTACATCAGGTGAAACCCAGGCCTTAAAGACAACTGATGGTGGTTCATCCTGGCAAACACAATTTCCTTGCGCATTTGGAACAAATCACCCGATTAGCATTCACTTCTGGAATATCAATGAAGGGGTTTGTATTGGTCAAAAGATCGGAGGCCATTTTGAGATTTACACTACCAACGATGCTGGATTTACCTGGACTTTAGTAGATTTTGCAAATATACCTAATCCATTGGTGTTCGAAAACATTCCCGGCGGAAGGCAATCTGTAATTGAGAATACCATCTGGCTAAGCACATCGCTTGCCAGGGTCTTGAAATCCGATGATAAAGGGTTGCATTGGACAGTATCCACACCACCCTTTCTCCCCTCAGCTATGAGACTTGAGGTGGAATTTCTAAATCTGAACCATGGTATAGTTCGCGAAGTAGACTTTGGATATGCTGAGACCTTCAACGGAGGAACGAGCTGGACGCTGTTTAACGCTACAGGCACGTTGCCTGATTTAGGAAATCTTGGTCTCTTAACATGGGTTCCGGGTTCGTATAACACACTTATAGGAAATTATATCGGAATTCATTATAGTTTCGATGGCGGGCATACCTGGTCAGTTTTTGACACCTTGCAAACAAAACGGATTTATGGAACAGCATGGACCGATATTTCTCATGGTTGGGCGGGAGATGTTACTGAACCCCCGAACCCTAACCAAACCGGCATCTGGAAATTTACAGGAACATTAAATGCCATTTTAGAGATGGACCCAAGGCAGGGAGGAGTCACTTTTTATCCAAATCCGTGTAAAGGTCTGGTAAACATGGTATTAGCAGGGTTTTTGGGAGAAGATGTTGTGTTGGATATCTTTAACCTGCAGGGTCAGAAAGTGTATGCAGCGGAATTTCATCAAACGCTGATTCAATCGGATCGGAAAATTGACCTGTCGTTCCTGAAATCAGGCACTTACGTGGTTTCTGTAAGGAGTGGGAAGAAGAGCCTTGTGAAGAAGATTGTGGTGGAGAAGTAGTCGGCCGTAGGCCGATTCACGTTACCAATCAGTTAGCAACATACAGTAGGCAGTCAACTTCTCCTCTTCTCCTGGTATCTGAGCATAGTCGAAGAAAGGAGAAGGGGCCGGGGGATGAGGTGAGGAAGGCAGTGAAAAATAAGTTTGCAGGTGTCCGGGTAGAGCGGTTCGTTACCTCCCCGCTCCCCCACAGACCCGGACGAGCGGATTTCCCGCATCCGGTTCCTCATACTACGGTTTCGCTAAAGAACTGTGATAAATCTTGGGTTGAAGTAATGGGAATGAAACCAATATCTGATTGTTAAACGCCTCCCAGTTTCTCCTTTTACCACCTCGGCGGTTGAGGGTTCGGAAGAGATAACGACCGATACTGTGTAAGTAGATTCCCAAACTTCTTGAGTTGCCGGTGATGCCATAGTAGTTATAATGTCCTCTGAGCTTGACGTTTAGTTTCTCAATCAGCTGGCAAACTTTCATGTGCCTGTTTTCTTTGATCCACGTAAATGTCGCCTTGAGGCTTTTGCAAAGTTTCTTCTTGCTGGTCTTGCGTTTCAGAACCCGTTTCCCGTTACGGCTTACCCCCATATAATGGGTAAAACCAAGAAAATCAAAAGTGTCAGGCAGGTTCTTGTCATATTTTGACAAGGTTACCAGTCTCGTTTTCTCAGGATGTAACGTAAGTCCATACTTAGCAAATCGTTTGAAGATAACATTCATAACCCTTAGTGCATCTTCTTTATGCTCAAATCCCAACACCAGGTCGTCTGCATAACGTACCAGAAAGCTTCTTCCTTTTAATAGGTCTTTGATTTCCTCGTACCATGCATCTGCCACCGTGTGTAAATAGATGTTACTCAGAAGTGGTGAGATAGTCCCTCCCTGGGGAGTCCCTTCCTTTTCATAATGGAGTACTTTGTCCTCCATTATGCCCGCTTTGAGCCATTTATCTATCTGTTTTCTTATCACTCCGTCCTTTATCCGTACGTCTAACATCTCTCGCAGTTGGCCATGATTTATGCTCCCAAAGTAGTTCTCAATATCTGCTTCCAGTATGTACAGAATTCGGTTGTTCATTACCTCTTCCTATATCCTGGCCAATGCCTGATGTTGTGATCGTCCCGGCCGGAAACCATAGGAGGTGTCATAAAAGTCGCCCTCATAGATTGGTTCCAATACCATTTTTACTGCTCCTTGCAATATTTTATCTTCAATGGTTGGAATGCCTATCGGGCGTTTCTTCCCGTCTCCCTTCTCTATGAAAATCCTCCGTACCGGGGGTGCATAGTATTTACCTGATTTAAACCGTCCCAGTAATTCCGGCAACCTTTTCCCTTTCTCCTTTTCGTACTCTTGGTACGTTATTCCGTCTACTCCTGTTGCCGAACCCCGGTTCAGTTTCTTCAGACTCTCTTCCAGCCATGCTTCATCAATGTGATGATGCAGGTTGGTCAGGGCCTTGCCTGCGTGCTCTGTAGCCGTTTTCGCTATGAGCTCTTGTTTTGTTGACACTGCTTGCATGTCTCCAGTACATTTAGTGTTTCACTTAAGCCCGTCCGTAATATGACTTCTCCCTTCCCTACTCTCTGGCTTTCCCGGACGGATTTCCCAGATTTCCAGCGGTACTATGAAGATGTTAAGACTGCCTGCACTCTTCTCTTGCCTTTCGTTTCCTTATAGCTTGATACCTCCTACCACATGCTCCGGTTCTTATCGTCAGGTTTTAAGCATGTTGTTATTCCTGACCTGGATTGTTGTTCTCCCGGTATTCCTTAACCGGCTTTCTCGTGGGGAAGTGCGAGGCTCTCCCAAGTTCCCGTGGTTGCCCGTTGTTCATTTGTTGTGTTCTTCGACCCCGGCCGGATCGCTCAGCCTAACCAAGGCGGCTGTTTGATTCTGCTCCCGCTCATGCAACAGCAGAAGCTCCGGCATTTATTCAATTTCGTGGCTCAATAGCACACCTTTTAAACTCCCTGTCTACGCTTCATGCTGACATTTCTGTCAACTATGCAAGACTCGGTTACAGCTGGTGGTCAGCCTTTACTGTTCAGGATTGTTTACCTGATGGCAACCTTCAAAAAGTTTCAAAGAACGAATCTTTTCCCCCTTTTACGGGCTTAGCTTGGCGCGATGCAAATGTGAAGTTGAGCAAGTGAGCAAGTGTTAGTTAATTGGTTATCAGTTAATTAACTAACTGGTACATCGGTACACCGGTATACCGGTACACCGGATAACTGGTACACCGGAACACTGGTACAGTGTTTAAGGAAAAGTGCGCCGGGTTTGTGTAATTAAAGAATTTCCTGTAGGTTTGATCATTGTTTTGAAAACCCTTATCAATCATGCAGGACATAATCAACCGGTGCTGGGATGACCGCAGTTTGCTGGCCGAACCTAAGGTTCAGGCTGTGGTGGAAGAAGTGGTGGCCCTGTTGGATACAGGCCATCTCCGTATCGTTGATCCCGGGGATAACTGGAAGGTAAATGAATGGATTAAAAAGGCAGTCATCTTATATTTCCTGGTCAGGAAGATGGAGGTGACGGAAGCCGGACCCCTGGAATTCCACGATAAGATACCGTTAAAAAAAGGTTATCCTTCACTGGGTATACGGGTCGTTCCCCACGCTGTGGCCCGTCATGGGGCGTACCTGGCGCCAGGGGTCATCCTGATGCCCTCGTACGTTAATATCGGCGCTTATGTTGATTCTGGAACCCTGGTGGATACCTGGGCTACCGTGGGGTCCTGTGCCCAGATCGGGAAAAATGTCCACCTCAGCGGAGGAGTGGGTATAGGAGGCGTGCTGGAGCCGGTCATGGCCTCACCCGTCATAATAGAAGACGGATGTTTCCTGGGATCCCGCTGTATAGTGGTGGAAGGCGCCCATATTGGCAAAGAAGCCGTATTGGGAGCCAACGTGGTGATCACCCGGTCCACCCGCATTATCGATGTTAGCGGATCTGAACCACGCCAATACACCGGGTTCGTTCCCGAACGTTCGGTGGTGATACCGGGTACCCTGCCCAAGGTTTTCCCGGCCGGGACCTACCAGGTGCCCTGCGCCCTGATCATCGGGCAGAGAAAGCCCTCCACCGACCTGAAGACCTCGCTGAACGAAGCCCTGCGCGATTTCGAGATAAGCATATAAGTACCTTAATATAAAACAGTTATGAGCAAACCCTCAAAAAAGATCAACTTCTACCGAACTTCTTTACAATACCTTATTATTCTCTTGCTCGGATATATGGTGGTAAGGGCCTGGATCGACAAGTCATACCTGCCTGATTATGAGGCCTATTGCCCTGTCGGCGGGATGCAGGCATTTTCCGGTTACCTGGTAAACAGCTCGCTGGCCTGCACCATGACCACCCTGCAAATTGCTATGGGTTTTGCCCTCATTATTGCCGTCATCCTGGTCAGTAAGCTGTTCTGCAGCTTTATCTGCCCGATAGGAACGTTTACAGAGTGGCTTGGAAGGATAGGCAGTAAAAGGAAATGGATGTTCACTCCAAAGGCATGGCTCGACAAAGGGTTACGGATCTTTAAATACGGGTTGTTGTTTATCACTTTTTATTTCACGGTAGAAGCCGGTGAACTCTTCTGCCGGAAATTCGATCCTTATTATGCCGTTTTTACGGGATTCGGGGGAGATGTGGCCGTGTTATATGCCCTCCTTGCCCTGTTGGTAACCATACTGGGATCGCTGTTTATCAGGCAGTTCTGGTGCAAATACCTCTGCCCTCTCGGAGCAGCCACCAATCTTGTTGCCTACACCATATATTTTGCAGCCATCACGGTGGTTTACCTGATACTCGTTTTCCCTGCGGGTCTCTCCATTTCCTGGACCTGGTATCTCGGCACCCTTTGCCTGGCCGGGTTCCTGCTTGAAATCCTCAAACCGGAAACAACGATCTTTCCCCTGATAAAAATTACCCGATCCGAACCACTATGCACTCACTGTAAAATATGTGACAAAGTATGTCCGTATGCACTCAATATCAGCACAGCAGACAAAGTCAGCCACATCGACTGCCATCTTTGCGGGGATTGTGTTACCCGCTGCCCGGAAAAAGGAGCACTGACATACAATCGCCGGAAACTCCAATGGCTGCCGCCTGCCGTAGTGGTTTTTATGGTTGCCTGCGGGTTCGTCTGGTCCTCTTTTAACGAAGTCCCCACCATCGACATAAAATTCGGAACCCCTGAACAAATGGCCAAAGCCAGTTTTTATGAACAAAAGGGATTGCTGAGTATAAAATGCTACGGGAGTTCAATGGCTTTTGCCAACCAGGTCAAAGAGATCCCGGGAGTACTGGGTGTTCAGACTTTTGTTAAGCACCACACGGCAAAGATATTCTTCAATCCTTCGGTTATTAATCCCCAGGGCATTAAAGCCGCCCTCTATACCCCTGTAAAAGAGATCATTGCGCTTCCGGGCCCGGAAGTAAATCAGCTTTTTGTACTGGATTGCGGCATCGATCATTTTTTTGACCCTAACGATGCCTTCCTGCTGGCAGAAATGTTTAAACGACAGCCGGGCATTTACAGCTTTGAGACCCATTTTGGTGAACCGGTGAAAACGATCATCTATTATGATGAGAACAAATTGAAACCGGCCCGGATCAAATCAATTATTGAGACCAGGGAGTTCGAACTCATTGATAATGAACAGAAAACAACTGCAAAACCTGGCTTTTCCATTGCCTGGATGAATGAATCTTCCATCACTGTTAACAGAAAGGATTTTCTGAAAGGGATGTTCACTCCTTATGACCACAGGTTTAACGAATTTGAGAAAAAAGATACACTCCACCTGGGTATTTACGAGATCCCTTTCACAGAATGTCTCTACCCGGATAAAAAAGACAGTGTTCCTTACCTGAGGAATCACCTGATGGCAGATAAAGGTGTTGTCAGGTTTCAGACTTCCTGGAAAGAAGAATCTCCTGTCCTGCTGATATATTTCGACCCTGGAAAGACAACTAAACAGGCCATATACCTGTCTTTAACGAGGCCTAAGCTTCACATCCAATATAAAAGCGGGGAAACTGAGGATATTGTGAACCCTTTCACCTTCCCTGCGTTAAATAATAAATAGGCTTTAAGGGGTTTCAATGAAAAAGTGGATGGTTTTCGGTTTACTTGTCGTCTGCAGCGTTTTTACGCTGGCCGGGAAGGACAGGAAGGCCGCGCGCGGACCGGGGCACTTTACGTATTCCTTCGTCGAAAACAAGGGCCAGTGGGAAAACAGGATCAGGTATAAAACCACTTTGCCGTATGGGAATTTGTTTGTTGAGGACAACTGCCTGACATTCTTCTTTCTGGATGAAAAAGCTGTAAACCGCTTATTGGGTTATAAGTACCTTGATTCCATTAAGAAACAACAGCTTGGTATCCCTGACCCCGATATTCCTGCTCATGCTTACCGGGTCCGTTTTGAAGGGGCTGATCCTCACCCGGAGATGACCTCTTCCGATCGTTACCCTGACTATAAGAATTTCTACCTTGGGAATGACCCGTCCCACTGGGCATCAAAGGTCTACCAATACAGAGAGGTCGTCTATCATAGTCTTTACAAGGGCATCGACCTGCAGCTTGCCCAGCAGGAACAAAGGCTGAAGTACAATTTCCATATCGCAGCCGGAGCCGATCCGGGAAGCATTCAGTTGAGGTACGAAGGAGCCGGTAAAGTAAGACTGAGAAAAGGAAAAATAATGATTGAAACCAGTGTGGCCAATATTGAAGAGCTGGCCCCGGTGGCCTGGCAGGAAGCCGCTGATGGAAGCCGTATACCGGTGGAATGTGGGTATAAATTGCAAAACAATACGATAAGTTTCAGTTTTCCAAAAGGTTATGACAAGTCGAAGAAGATGGTGGTAGACCCCATCCTGGTCTTCTCCAGCTATTCCGGTTCTCCTGTTGATAACTGGGGATATACGGCCACCTACGACAATGACGGGTACCTGTATGCCGGCGGTTCCGTCCGTGACCCGGGTTATCCGGTCACAACCGGTGCTTTCATGATGAATTACGGCGGAGGGATCTCTGATATAGCCATTTCCAAATATGATACGACTGGGTCCTTTCTTATTTTTTCCACTTACCTGGGAGGATCAGGAACAGAGGTGCCTAACAGCCTGGTAGTGAACAACAATAACGAGCTTTATGTACTGGGTTGTTCCGGTTCATCCAATTATCCGACCACTCCCCAGGCCTATTCCACTGTGTTTAAAGGAGGTACGGCTTATACCCTCACTGTTATCCTCCATTACAACTATGGAAGTGATATCGTGATTTCGCGTTTTTCACAGGACGGAACCAGCCTGCTGGCCTCCACTTATTTTGGTGGGACCGGCAATGACGGATTAAATTCATTTCCCCCGTTAAAGCACAATTATGCAGATGATGCCAGGGGGGAAATTAAAATTGATGAAAACCAGAATGTTTACGTGGTCAGCAGCACACAGTCTGTCGATCTGCCGGTCACCCAGGGGGCTTACCAGACCACTTTCGGAGGGGTGCAGGACGCCTGTGTCTTTAAGCTGGACGCCAGCCTGACTTACCTGCTCTGGTCATCTTACCTTGGCGGGAATACGGCCGATGCAGGGTATAGCATATGTTTTGATAAAAGCGGAAAATTCTATGTCGCCGGGGGTACTACTTCTTTAAATTTCCCGGTCACCCTCAATGCTTACCAAACCGTTTACCAGGATGGAGGAAGCGACGGCTTTATCAGTTGTTTCAATGAATCCGGATCTTCGCTGGCTTATTCAACATACTATGGATCAACAGGATATGACCAGGTTTATTTTATCGACCAGGACAAACAAGGTTACGTATATGCCCTGGGACAGACCTCGGCCTCAGGAATGACCTATATTTTCAACGTTTCCTGGTCAACACCCGGTGGCGGGCAGTTCATTACAAAATTCCTTCCGAATCTCTCCGCCAGGGTGTATTCCACTGCTTTCGGCACGGGTAACGGCGGGCCTGATATCTCTCCGACTGCCTTTATGGTTGACTATTGTAATCACATATATCTTTCGGGCTGGGGAAGCCCCGGCCTGAATTACTTTGGCGGTACATCGGGTCTGCCTGTCACCGGTAATGCATTCCAGACAACCACCGACAACAATGACTATTATTTTATGGTGATGAACGGAGATGCATCGGGTTTGATCTATGCCACCTTCTTCGGGGATTCTGATCCGGCAGCTGCAGAACATGTGGACGGAGGGACCAGCCGTTTCGATAAAAAAGGAAGGATCTATCAGTCCGTATGTGCAGGCTGTGGCGGCCATGATGGTTTTCCTACCACCACAGGAGCATGGTCGTCAATAAATGGAAGCACCAATTGCAATAATGCGGTCATCAAATTCGATTTCAAGATCCCGCTGAGTGTAGCCGACTTCATTCACCCACTCTCGGGTT
>JAPLDE010000117.1:0-8842 GCA_026391855.1 Bacteroidota bacterium
GGGTATAGACACCTTCGAACACATCCGGCATCAGGTAATTCCCTCCGGCATCAGTAGTATCCTGCTTTACCACTACCCCATTCTCTTTTAGTAAAACCAGTGAATTGTTCAGCGGAGTAGAAACAGCATTATCATATGTCAGCGTGCCCTCTACTCCGGAACAACGGTTAACCTCCAGCACCCCGTCGAGGAAAATGGCGGGAATGATATTCTCATCATAATCCGTTACCATGCACTGACCAGGACCCGTCAGGTTCCATTTCAGGTCGTGTGTGCCTGCGGCAGCTTCGAAGACCATGGTAAACATCCGGCCCGAATCGACAGAATAGGGTGCTAATGAATACCAGGCCCCGAATACCGTATTTCCTACCTCATTCATATAGAAGGCTCCATGGACAGTATCGAGTATACAATCCTGATAACCAATGAAATGCAATTCTGTAGTATCCAGTGTGAATGAAAAGGAAAGAGAGGCAATACTATCCAGGTGCATGGACATCACCGGAATATAAATATTACCGTGACATACCTTCATTGTCTCAAAACCCACCACCGGGCCTAAAACTGAACAATCATGGTAAACGGCAGTATAATTAACATCTTCTGTAATGAGGGCTCCGGTATTGCAATTGGGATATAGAACGTAATCCGCCCCGTTTTTCATCCATTTCTGGAAGTAGTAGTACCAATAACCCACAGAAAGCGGGGCCTTAAGGTAAATGCTGGTATTTGGCAGATAATATCTTTTAAAGGTATTGGCAGCATCCGTTACTCCTTTCCCCAATTTATTTGAGACATCAGGAGGGGTTACATCAATAGTCACTCCGTGATCCGGGTTTACCGAGCTGATGGTAACCGTAACGGGAGGCTTGCATTTGCCATCTGCATCAGATTCATAGATGGAATATACCATCTCCGGGGTCAAGACACAATTAAATAGCTCCACCTCATCGAGTATATGAAATGCTCTTTCATATACAGTTCTTCTCCCCAGTTTCAACGGGCTGTCATTAGTTAACGATTCAGGAACAATGACAGGGTTTCCTCCGGGATAACCGTTGCCATCCAGGTAAAACCTAATCCCGTAATCGCTGCTCATGTCCCTGTCGACCGTCACCGCCAGGTGCATCCAGGTATATTGTGCATCAATATAAACGTTTGACATAAAATCGACAGGAGTGCCTGCAGCCAGGGTCAGTCCCAAAAAACCGTCCCTTATAAAAAAGGAATACCCCTGAGTTCCGGAAGGATTCATCTTCTCGGCAATAATTGTCTCTGTCTCACCCTGATCCTGAAAGTAATAGAACCAGGTATCGATGCTGAAGTCACCGGAGCCGGGAATACCGGGATTGCTCTCTCCAAAATTCAGATTGGGATGGTCCGGAATTTCCACATAATCGACATTATTACTTCCAAATTCCGGATAAGTGTTTTCAAACTTCAGCCCGGCCACCACCTTTCCGGGTACCTGTTCGATCGTGTTATGGTAAGTGCCTTCGTTATTATAACCGGCGATGTCTTTGGCGGTAGTCCCCGTCAACTCATCCATGGGCCACCAGCCCATCATGTTATCATAGGGAATATTGATACATTTATGATTCCCGAAGTCGTAATAAACATGATTATCGAGAGCCGATGGTTCAATATGATAGCCGGAAGATTGGCCGGGCAACGTGCAATTCCATCCCTGTTGCTGTGTTTCCCCCACAAAATACCAGGGTCCGTCAGGAAAATTATCGAACAAATAAAACCCGTTGGCGTCGGTGAATGTATAGGTCCAATAGATATTAGAGATGATGAGATGGATCTCCCATCCGCTCACCGGGGGTTCGCCCAAATCCCATACCCCGTTGCCGTTCTGGTCATTGAATTTATAACCATATAAACACTTTTCCCTGTAATGGTTTCCAAAAGCTCGTCCCAGAAGAAAGGTTGAGTTATAACCCAGCGTGAGGGTATAAGATGGAAAAGAGGGATCGGTTCGAACCCAGCCAGGGACATTTGGTTCGCTAACTGTATAAGTCCCTGCATAAAGGTTATCAAAAGTAAAATGGCCATTAGCATCTGTAAGTGTGGTTTTAGTTGCATCACCCGTGAGATTGATAGGCCAGTTTGCAAGAAAAGGTTCTTTCGGATCGAGAACCCCGTCACCGTCCAGATCATTGTATTTGAATCCGGTAATTCCTGAAAGCGGACAGATGTTCTGGTCTTTTAACAAAAAAGGTAACCCTTCAAAATTGGCCTGACCACTCAGCAATGATACTGCCGTCTCGTTGAACGTGGCGCTAACAGAATTTGAATTCTCTATTCTGCTAAGATAATTTGATTGTAACGGATTAGTGATATGTTTTCTGGCCAGGTAAATATTTCCGTCCGGGGCATACTGCATTTGTCCAAATTGAAAATAATAGTTATCAGGACTTGCGTAAAGAATTCTGATTCCCGGTAAACCGTTAATGTCTGAAAATGAATTAAAATAAGTTTCATGCATGGTTGTTGATCCGCAAGTCGTATAGTCATTGACGTTATTATCAAAGGCAAAGTTTGACAGATCAACCTGATACACCCGCTTTTTACAAGGTTGGCCGACGGTAACATAAGATCCGCTAATATACAAGAACCTGTTGTTTTGAGAAAACTCGATTCCATAGATTTGACAATCCAATTCCCCGGTGTAAAATGAACCATCGGGAAACCTGACCCTTTTCGGACTTGACAAATGCCCTGTATTCCAATTAAAATTAAGCAGATCAACAGTTCTACGTGCCATTATCGCCAGAGCAACCTTTGAGCCGTCATGTGAAAATTTCATCTGACCCTGGGCATTTGCCAGAACATCTGCGTGATCGGTACCAATCTCCGAGACAACAGGTGTGGTAATGAGTACTCCGGCGTTGGTAAGATGATAGGCATAGAAATAGCATCCCCCCCCATATAAATAAGTTAATCCATGGGCAAGAATCCAGTAACCACCATTATGGTCACTGGTCACTGCAAGTTTCTCAGAAGACCTGGTGGGTTCAAGAGGAACGTTTTTAATAACAGGATCAACCACCGGTGTTGATTTGCAGTTTGTTAATAATGAATATCTTGGACCATTTACACCAACATAATTATACAGAAGTGAGCCATCACCTACAGTAAAAAGATAAAAATTCTCGAAATTCGTTCCGGGAACGGGTACGGCTATGGCTGAATTCGTCGATGTGGAGCTTCCTTGCAGATTCATTCCATTGACGACGATGTTGTTGAATTTGTCCCAGACAGTAATTCCATCCGAATAAAACAGCAAGTTGCACTTGTCGTCATAAGCCTCTGTGCATCCTTCCCCTGTATTTATAGCCTGCCCGTTTGCAACTGAGACCGGTGTGCCTGACGTAAAATCCAGCGAGGCATGATTGCCAAAGTACCACACGGTCTGTGCTGGTAACTGACTGTATATTAATAATATAACCAATGAAACAAATAACTTCTTCATAATATTATATCTTTAGTTTGAAATACAATAAATGGGTTGATGCAGAAGAACTACTATTTTATTGAGTGCTCAGCAAGGGGTTGATTTTCTGATGATTAACACTGTGAGGGTTTTAAACCCCTGACAGGATTCCCGCCTAATTGACCACCATTTTTAACGATTTACAGGTTTGCAGGTTGTTATTATGAAATTCAAGCTGGTAGGTGTAAACACCTGGTCTTAAGTTGTTTTCATCGATGCGGACCTGGTGTGTACCAGAGTTTTGGAGTTCATCTGCCAGTATCAAAACCACTTTCCCAAGCATATCAAATACTTTAATGGTAACCTTCCCGTCTTCGGGCAGATAATAGGGAATTTCGGTATACCGGTCAAAAGGGTTGGGAATGTTCTGGCCCAGGTAGAGATCATTTCCTTCTCTAATCAGCGTGGGATAAGTGAGCCGGGCATCTGGTATCAGCCTGGCAGTGGCATCAGCAAGTTCGCTGGCACCTGTCAGGTTAAGGGATACCGACTGCGGAGCTACACCTTCGTTGGTTTTAAGTTTACAGGATAGGTTCAGTAAAACATCTCCGGAATTTAGAAACCTTGGTTCCAGGGAATACCAGGCGATACGGAGCTCGTTACCCACTTTGTTCCAGGCCAGTTGTCCATCTCCCGGAACGACTATATCCTTCACTTCAGTAAAAGCATCAGGAAGATTGATCACCAGCGATATGGCACTTACATCGCAGGTGTTGGTCACCTTTACCGGAATGTTCACCATCTCCTTACCCGCCAGTACAATTCCCTCATTCTCAATGGATACCGAAGGATTAATCCGGGTAAAAGGATAATAGGATGCATTGAGTTCCCCGGCACATAACCCCTGAATATCGGCTTTTATCACACCCGGCCCGGAAATATTCCGGACAGTCTCTTCAAATACCCAGTCACCCAATGGGAATGAAGGGACAAGCTCAACAAACCTGGCTGCGATCAGGTAGGCATCGTTAGCATTCACGATCCCGGCATTATCAACATTGGCCGCCATTACCTGTAATTCCAGCAGGGCAGCCAGACCGGCAAAAAACCTGAGCGCTATCAGGGCATCCGAAGAATTCACCCCTCCCCAGGGAATCGGGCTATTCACCTGCAGGGAATAATTCCCGTCTTCCAGGTCTTCAAACTGATAATCTCCATAATAGCCTGTAATAGTCTGATTCACAATAATTCCATCCTTCTTCAGTATCACTTCGCAACCCGGTAAGCGGGTATTGACATCATTCTGATAAGTAACCTTCCCCTCTATTCCGTTACATCGGCCAAAGGTAGCTGAGCCATCATAAAAGGCTGCGTCGATGATGCTTTCATCAAAAAGGTTATACTGGCATTGTCCCGGGTTTAGCGTATCCCAGGCAAGCGTACCCAAACCGGAGTTAACGCTGAATGCAAGTTCAGTCAGGGTGTCAATGCTCTCAAGAGTGACCGGAGTCATCGAATACCAGGCCATCCTTACTTCGTTATTAAAAGAATTTACCACAAAATCTGCTCCCTTTAAAGCCGGATTAAAGTTGACGGTATCAATAAAGGTAAAGATGTCCGGGTCATACTCCAGACTCAATGAAAAGGAAGCTACGTTTTTAAAGTTCTCTACTGTGACAGGAATTATATTTACTCCCTGGCAATATTCTCCTTTGGCTGAAGATGCAGGAGGGCCTATTTCAGTGATGATCCACCACCAGGGAGGCCAGTGTGCATAGGCATATCTGGCTGTATAAGTGTCTTCCTCTTCCATGGTAAAGGAAATCTGGTTTAACGGATAGGTATACCCATGATTTTTTTCAACCCACTCGACGAAATAATACGATCCGACATACGGGGGGGCATTCAGCATAATATTTTCGCCGCAATGAAAGGAATACCCGAAAGGGGTCGTTCCACCTGCAGGTGAACCAGTTATTTGCACTCCCTGATCAGGGTTTTCAGATTTCACCCACAGGGCAGCATAATCGTCAGGCCCGCAATCATAAACGGCTGTATAAAGACCCTGGGAAAGACATCCAAGGTTTAAATTAACTTGTATTGAAGGATTGGGGCTGAAATAAACGTTATTGAGTCTCCATTCCCTGAAAAGTTTACCGCTGCCACCCGGCCACTCGGCCGGGGCTGTAAGGGTAAGATGCGCAGGTTGACAGTAATAATTAGTAAAAGTCGTTGGAAGAGACGATGTTCCACCCGTTTCCTGCTGGTAAAGGTCGATGATGACACCCGGTAACAAAACATTATTGGCTTTAACCGAATTCACTGAAATAGAACAGGTCGGCCCATAAACTATAGTATAGGTAACATCTTGTGTTATCGTTACCGGGATAGTGGGATTGAATGAAACGAATCCATTATCACCAAACCAGTTCTGGAAACACAAATTACTAAAAATGTCCTCTAAAAGCGAGGCAGACAAATCAAGCTGGGTGTTGGCAAAATAATAACGCGTAAAAGTTGTAGTACCATCCTTATCATGATTTATATCAGGTTGGCTTACTAATACTAAAAGATTGTTAACAGGACCCGAAGCATTGACAGTGAGCTTGTAGCACACCTCGTAAACAGCTGTATATAAGGCATTTCCGACAACTGTGACGGATATGGAAGGTGTATTGGCAACAGGAAGATTGTTGAGCATCCAGTATTTAAAACCATAGTTACCAACAAAAACAGGAGCCGTCAGTGTTACAGAAGCGCCCCAGTAATATAGGCGGGAGAAAGGAGTAGATCCGTCACCCAGACCCATAAAATCCGGAGGAGTAACCTCAATGCTGACCGGTCCGGCCGGGCCTGATGAGGTGATATCAAGGGTATACTTATTGACCGGACAATTGATGATACTCGCTTCACCATTAGTAAAGAGTGTACCTATAGGGTTTTCGTAGTAATCGCTAAGCTGGTTGGTTCCGGGGATTGTATCCCATATAAGCAGACATTCGCCGGTTGAAGCATCAAAATTCAGGTTTAACAGGTTGCAGTTCCCTAGAGTAACAGGAGTTAGTCCGTACCAGGCCATATACAGGATGCCATTAACGGCATTGGCAAAGAAATTCCCGGCCAGTTGGGGATCCAGGTTCTGTATACCTGTGAAGTTCAGCACCTCCGGATCAAATAAAATTGTCATGGAAAGAGAGGCTACATCGTTAAAATTGTTCACCATAACCGGGAAAGTGATTGTGCCCAGGCAGCCGGAAAACATGGGAAGACTTATTGCTGCCACATTCTGACAATCATATACAGCCCTATAGGCGTCGTCGTTATCAAGGATAAAAGAAACCTGGTTGGGTACCGGAAGATCGAGGACCCAAACACCGTTCTTTTTCCAACCGATAAAGTCCCCGCCATACTGGTTATGCAGAGGTGCAGTCAAGGTAAGTGAATGATAGGCAAAAGGGTAGCCATTCTGGTATAACCTATAAAAAGGAGTCAACCCATTCCCATACCCGTCATCGTCTGTTTCTGAAACAGCAATACTTACTCCTGTATTCGGACAGTCGGATTGTACGGTTAAATGGTTGTGACAGGAGGCATAGACTGTGCTTATATGCCGGGTACTGTTCATGTTCACAACCATTGTTGTATCTGCATTCAGCAGGACACCATTCTCATACCATCCCTTAAAACATATAGGCCCTGCTATACCCGTGATGGCAGGTACCGAAAGGGTTACATCTGTTCCCGGGCAATATATTCTGGTAAAGGCCTGATGAGAAATATCATCACCCTGCTGGTTTAAATCTGCCGGGAACACCGATACCGGGGTTGTGCCTGCATTGACATACAAAATATAAGGGAGAACATAGACCGCTTCGCAGGTGACATCACCGTCAGCTACGAATGAGTTGGCAGACAGAAACTTACAGACATCTCCATTAATTACCCATTTAAAAAAGCAATAACCAAATGCCTCGGCCGGTGCATTGAGGGTTATCGTAGGTTTATCCTTGTATATTCTGGTGAAATTTGTATAATCATCGCCCAGGCCATTACTATCCAAAGGAGAAATATTTATAAAGACTCCGGTAACAGGTGTTGAAGTAACTGTCACAGTAACAGTGGTCTGGCTATGGGAAGCGTTGACCAGTCCTGCCATAAAAAGGAGAAGAGAAAATATTTTTGTTTTCATATATGTTATTTTTTTAGTATTGTTCAGAAACTACCCGTGATTTCCGAATTACTTCTTTTTACAGTCACATCCGACTGGAACGTAAACATTTGTATATACAGGCCCGGAGCAGTTTGAAGAAGGAGGCGGTATCACCCTTGCCCTGAACATATCTCCCGGATTAAGCACGATGCTGTTTAACACCAGTTTTCCTCCCGACATAGTGATCATTCCGCCACCCGGCACTGAAGTCCAGGTACCTGATCCGTTACTCCATTGAAGATCAACATCATACTGGGCACCATTGATGGCGCAATTGGTTAAAACGATCAGATCATAGGCGCTGCCAAAGCAAACACAATCGGGGCCGATCAACCGCGCCTTAAAATACTCGGCCGTCAGCCTGTCGGAGCTTTGACCGCAAACAGAGGTAGGGAAGAAAATGTAATACACGCCGGGCTGGCTGGTGGTATAGGTCGGACCGGATTGTCCGGTCGGATAGGTATTTCCGTTATAATCCCGGTACCACTCATAAGGCGCCCCTGGCGGCTGAATATTGGTGGCCACAAAAGTAACATCCGGGCAGAGGATACCTTCGCAGGTAGCTGGTGCATAGGCGATGTCGGCTACGAATACATCCTGCACCTCAACCTTCAGTGTAGCAGATACTCCGGTACAGACTCCATTTTTAACACTCACTTTATACCAGGTATCTTCCAGGAGCCGGTTAGTATTCCAGTGGGTCGTAATTACGGCACCCGCGAGATCGCCCCACCCCCATGGTCCGGATGTCATGGTATCCCAACTGATGGTCCCGCAATAACCACCAATAATATCAAGGAAGGTAGCCTCCTTAAGACAGATAGGATTACGGTCGGCAACCAGCAATCCTACAGCCGAGGGTTCATCCACTTTGATTTGAAAGCGTCGTTTACAACAATCGCCACATACCGTTACTTCAAAGGTATAAGTGGTTGAAGGACAACCGTTTGATTGCAAACCTTTGATTGCTATAAACTGTTGGCCCAATTGAGACCAGACCAAGACCGGGTTTGAAGGATTAGTAATATCAGTCCAGGTAATCCTGCATGGTGTATTAAGCACATTTCCGGTCATATTATCCCACAACAATATGTGGGCGTCCTCCCCTTCACATATTTCGAAATCGCCCTGTACCTCCATTCCGGGATAACGAGGTTTTACCCTGACATTCACTACATTGGAGACCAACGGAG
>JAPLDE010000117.1:8849-10907 GCA_026391855.1 Bacteroidota bacterium
ATAGCAACAGGGATCAATAATTGACTGAAACCAGTAAGCCGTTGGAACGGAGGGAGATATCCAGGGAATATTGTTCACTGGAAGGTTAAGTCCGTTCCCCACGGGAACCGGGTTCCAGGGTGAAGCCGGTGCAATGGAACCCAAAGGGTCCACTGTTGACATATACCAAAATACGCATTGTCCGGGATTTGAGCCCACCCCCAGGTAGTTGGTATGAAGGACCGTACCATCCGGTTCACAGACTATATCCGGGCTTGCGGTAATATCATTCTGGCAGGGCGGACAGTAGATAGGAATATGAACAATTTTATTACAGTAGGTCGCGGCATATAATTCATGCTGTAAATAATAGGCAATATCTATATCTTCTGAACCCATTGCTGTGCTGGTTTGTAGTTGTCCGGTGATCTGAAAAGCAGAGGAACAGTACCCGGTATTTACAGGCATTGTCGGGGAGAGCATAGTAATGGTTGTAGTACCGGTATTTACGGGAGTAACGGAAGTAAAGACATTCCACTCCATGCCGAACCGAAGCGGATTACAACCAATGGCTAAATCTATCCTGAAGTCAACCGTACTGACCCCTGCCAGCGTCGAAACACAGGTAGACTGGACCGATGTAACGGTCAGATAATCACACAGATCGATAACAGTTGTACAGGGCGGTAATTGCTCCGGTGGAAGCGTATAAGAACAATAGGTATAATCAGGCAACATTAACATCAGGGAAAAATCAACGGTCCCCGTAGGCATGGTAGCCGAGGTTACCTGGATCCTTCCTTTCACATGAGCTCCATTCCATGTATTCCAGTCAGCCGGGACACAATTGTTTGCATATGCCTGCCCCTGGGCTGAAGGGATGGTCATATAGATTAAATTCGCATCATCAGTTGTAATAAGGTCCATTTCAAAAGCATAATAATAGACGGGAGAACCATAAGTGGTATGTACACCAATACAGCTGATAACGATGTTGGTGGCTGTCAGTGTCGGACAAGGAAGAGGGGGTGTCTGTTCAAAAGTGAGGTTACTTCCTGAGTACCTGTTATTTGGAGTACAAATAAGCGTATTGAACAAAAGAACGATAAATATTACCGAACTCACCAGGGTTATGTTTGTTCTTGTTTTCATTTTTGTACCTCCTGTTATTTGGGACAAACAATAATTGTATGAGTCAGCACCTTGAAACAAAGATTCTGGCTATAGACAATGAGCGTAAAGGTGGTAGTCTGCGTAATAGGTACAGTGAAGGAAGGTTTGTTATAATTACCCGAAGACCAGAGCCAGGTATTGATGGCCATATCGGTTGACCACCAGTTTAACGAATAACCGGGCGGCAGATTCATGGCTGTGAGGGTTGCATCACAACCTTCACATACACAACAGGGTGCATCAATATAAGTATTGATTGGTTCCTGTTCAACATTATACGGGTCTGAAGTTGCTGAACCACAGGAGTTTCTGACACTCAGTGTATAGGAACCCCAATCTGTCACAGTAAAAGGCAGAATGGGAGAAGTGGATGTCCATGGGGTCCAGCTGCCGCCAGGGCTCCAGAGATATTCTCCGTAAATACAGCAACTGCTTCCCGACGGACTGCAAACCGCGGTGAAAGCCGGATCCTGTGCGTTTATAGTGTAACTGAACGGTTTGATACAAACCACCTCAGGTCCGGCCGGTACGATCACAGGTTTAACCGGAGGATCGACAACCACGACAACCGCATAGCATGACTTGGGACTGCTGGCCATGCTGCCGCAATCGACGGTAACCCTGTACCAGGTGGTGGTATAAAGCGGGTTAGTATGAAGCAACGTATTGGTAAACTGCTTAGTAGGCTTCCAGTTCGGATCATTTTGAATTGTTAACGGGACCTGGCTATTGGTTGGAAACAAGGGAAAACCGGACGGAGGTCCGTTAGAACAGTCAAACGGCGCTTCCAGATATTCCCAGGTGACGTCAAAACCGGCATAATTATAGGTATTGCCTGCCATGTCCTGTAATTCAACGGAAGCATCACATCCCGGACATAGCGCCAGGTAATTATTGGGGCAGGCC
>JAPLDE010000117.1:10998-23120 GCA_026391855.1 Bacteroidota bacterium
GGCGTTACACATAGCTGGGGATTTGGAAGAGGGGTAACAAACACGGTTTCACTTGTTTCAAAAATACAACCAACACCGGTAAAATAATAGGAATCATAATCTACAACGATGGCAGTATATGTGGTAGTTGTTGTAATATTATCGACGGCATTAAAAAAAGGAAAAAACATCCACGAGTTTGTCGGAATAAAAACCGGGTTAGGGTTAAAGGCATCAACTTTTTGAATCAGTGCCAGAAAAATATCATAATAATAGCCATTAATATTCACCATCCCTTTATCACAAAGGAAATCGGGAAATGCATCAAATTGGGGTTGATTATTGGGTCTGTCTTCAATTCTTAATACCTCAACATTTGATAATACCCATCCCGGGCATAGGGCATCAGGATTATATACAGCCCAACAGAAGGCATATCCGCCTGCTTTCATTTTCGAGGGAGTGATGAACGGATCATTTCCGGAGGTCCCGGAAAGCCGGGCCCACAAGGCAGTCGTTCCGGCCGTTGTTGACAGCACTCCGGTAACAGGGTCAATGGTGGCTGTCACAAAAATGGGTAGCTGTGAAAGGAGAGGAGGAAGAGGTGCGGCTGAGTTCATATTTGGCAACTCAAAGATCAGCCATTGCGTTTGTGTAGCGGTTGTTGCAGGAGTAACTTCTATCTTTGCCATACTCCCTGAGCAGTATGGATTCCAGGGCATGTTTATCGTGAACTGGCACTGTCCGTTTACCATCGACCAGGATAGCAGGCAGATTGAAAAAATTGTCAGGGTCGCCCTGTGAATAAGGCTGATATTCATGCAGATACGATTTGTTATACTGGGGAATTTCATAGTTATTTTCCTTTATATATTCTTATGATTAAGGTTGAAAACAGCATCAGCGTTCCAGTATCATTCTCCTGGCTTTTGTAAAGCCGGATTTGTCACCGGTCACCTCAATTTTATAAACATATACTCCTGCAGCCAGGCCTGTTCCATCAAAATTCACCTGGTAGCTACCGGCCTTCTGACGATTACCAGGGACCAGCATAGCGATTTCTTCACCAAACAGGTTATACACCTTAAGACTTACCATACCTTCCTCTGCCAGAGTGTAACTGATCACCGTTAAATTGCTGAATGGATTGGGAATGTTGTGATCAAGCTTATACCCGTCAGGTATGGAAGAAATGAGTTTGGGCAGGTTTATGACAGTATTGGGGATGGTTTGACCGTTTTCATCTGAAAGGACACTTTCATTTCCTAAGGCAAAAGCCAGGTCTCCTTCCTCAGCCCTATTAATTTTGATTTTGAGGGACAAGAGGTTATCCCCTGCCTTCAGGTTCCTGGGGATAATATCGTACCAGGAGATTCTGAGCTGACCGTTTTTGGCAAGATAGACAAAGAAACCATTGCCCGGGTCTCGGTCTGTAACATCCAGAATATCAATCGATGACGAATAATTCATTACCAGAGACAGGGCTCCGATATCTGTATTCTGAGCTACAGATACGGGAAGGACCAATTCACTCCCCTCCTCTGCATTCACCCTGCCCTTGGTTTCAAGTATAACATCAGGAAAATGTTTGAGATAAGGAACATTATATGAGGCGTTTACATCACCGTAGCATATTCCTCTAATCGTCGGGAGGATGGATTCATCCGATAAAATTTCAACCGTATCACTTTCGAACAGCCAGTCACCCACAACAAAATTATTCACAGCGCCCACAAATCTTTTGGAAATCCTTAGTGCATCAACACCATTGGGGAAACCACTTCCATTTACGTCAGCGGCCAATAGTCTCAGGCCGGTAAGCGGGCTTATGCCGGTGAAATGCTTCAGCACCAGCATGGCATCAGCCGAATTTACCCCACCCCAGGGTTTGTCGCAATCAACCTTCAGGATGTATATTCCGGGACAAATATCATACACCTGGTACCTTCCCAGACTATCTGTAACGACTTGATAAACAATGTCTTCTCCATGATAAAAATCGACAGGAGTACCAGTAATATACATAACATCGTTTCCAGTATAAACCACTTGTCCATTTCCAGCCGGGGAAACTTCAGTATTTATAGGCAGTATCAAATGGTCTTCAACCTCGCCATCAGGTGCCGGGCCGTCAGGACCCAGATCGAATTGGGTACTGTATCGGAACCGGGCATAAGTACCTAAAATGGATGAACCTGAAGGAGCTTCAACATTGAAAGTTCTATCAGAACTCGTCATGACCACATTTTTAAACACCTGCTCATGATGGATTTCACCATGATCCCAGATGTCATCTCCAAAAATTCCGTTTGCGTTGAAATCGAACCAGCCCTGCAGGTAGATCCCATCGCCAAATGTGCTGACCCCTACATGCACCTGTATGGGTCCTCCGCAGGTGGGGATGGGCGTCCACATCACACCGTGCTCATCATTTGTATCGGGCTCCAGGCAATTCAAACCACTCACATTTGCATCATCTCCATCGGCAAACTCGCTGGGTTGTCCGTCCGGCTCGTAATCGACTCCCGGATTAAAATAGATATTCGACTCAAAATGGGAAGCCCCGTTTCTTGACCGGGCTGTGTGGTATTCCGTTAATTTCCATCCTCCGTTAATGTAGTCCGGAACCTGATCAGGGGCATCACCCCAGTCGCATGGGACAATATTAATAGTAACGGAGGCCGTCCCGTAACAGCCATACTCATCGTAACCGGTAACAATGTATGTTGTTGTTGCATCGGGAGTAACACTGACAGGGTTATCAGGGATGAACCACGGTTCCCATAAATAGGTGTCGGCTCCCTGGGCATACAGAAGCACGGTTGAACCGCAGCAATACCTGGGTGCAAGCTGGTTAACGGTAATAACGGGAGCCGGATGAACAGTAATAATATAACTCCCGTCAAAAACACAGCCTGTTGACAGATTTTCATAAGTGTAGGTGATCTCAAACACACCTGACCCTGCCAGGTCGGGATAGAATGTGTTATCGATCACACCGGGTCCGGAAAAAATTCCTCCGGGCGGATCAGCCTCCAGGGGTATGGGATCATGATTACTGCATATATCTGCAGGTATATCAAAAATAAGGATGTTGGACTTCTTGGAATTCACGGTTACCGTAAAACTGCAACTAGCAGTATTCCCGGAAGCATCTGTAACTATGTAGGTTACAGTAGTCACTCCCAGCTTGAATAAGGTACCCGATGCACTGCCAACCCCCGGACCGGAAGTGACCCCGGATAACATAGCTGTAATGCTGATATCACCGGGACAAAACAGGATTACAGGAGGCTCAACATCATTAATAGTAATATCCTGGGTAGATGTTGCTGTATTTGAAGAATTATCGGTGGCAGTCCAAATGATGGTGGTCGTTCCTACCTGGAAAAATCCTGATTGACTGGGAGTTACAGTGACAATAGGACAGTTATCGGCAGCAAAGGGATGAGTCAGGTACAGAAAGGTTCCGCAAATACCGGGATCGTTGGATAATGTAACCGGCGCAGGAGAAATGATTACCGGAGGTTCCACATCATTAACAGTAACTGTAAATGAACAGTAATCGATGTTTCCGGAAGCATCTGTAGCCATAAGAACTACATTGGTCGTCCCCACCGGAAAGGAAGAACCGGAAAGATATCCGTTTACCAAGGTTACAGTGACACCGGGACAATTGTCAGTTACCTGGTAGCTGTATAAAATAACAGCATCACATGTCCCCACGTCGTTCGGCACTGTAATATCACCAGGACAAATAATTGCAGGCTGGATATTATCCTCAACGGTGACCGTAGCCAGACAATAATCTGAATTACCATACAGATCAGTCACCGTCAGGGTTACTGTATTATCTCCCACATCAAGGCAATCGAAATGGGATATGTCTATTGAATACGACCCTATTGTCCCGCAATTATCATAACTGCCTCCATCAATATCCGATGGGTCAATATAAGCATCCCCGTTTGCATCGAGCCAAACCGTCACATCCTGGCAAATAGCAACCGGATCAACCGCATCAACGACATTCACCTGTGAAGAGCATATATCCAGATTTCCCGACTGGTCTATTACGGTGAGTGATACGGTATTAACGCCTATATCATTGCAGCCGAAACTATTTTTATCGATCAACCTGGAAAGAATCTGGCAATTATCATGACTACCCCCGTCAACATCCGCCGGACCGATAGAGGCCGAACCAGTGGCATCCAGGTATACATTAATATCCTGGCAGACGGCAGTGGGGGAGATGTTATCCAAAACGGTTACAACAGCCTGGCAGCTTGAAGAATTTCCTGAAAAATCGAAAACAGTTAAGGTTACCACATTGTCGCCCAGGTCATTGCAACCAAACTGATACCGGTCCAGTATGCTGCTGGAGATTCCGCAATTATCCCAACTCCCGTTGTCAATATTGGAAGGGGTAATGGTTACAATACCCATATCATCCAGGTAAACAACAATATCATGGCAAATGGCAACCCTGTTTAACGGATCGACGACCGTTACAATCGCCTGGCAGGTACCAATATTTCCGGCCCCGTCAATAATCCGTAGTGTAACTGTATTTTGCCCGATGTTTGCACAACTAAATGTATTTGGGGTTACCATCCGATTCATTATGAGGCAATTGTCGAAGCTTCCACCATCCACATCCGCTGGTTGGATCATGGCCTGCCCGTTCAGGTTCAGGTAAACCGTTTTATTTTGACATATGGCGACCGGTGTAATCATATCATTGGCTGTCAGCACAACGGTACAATGGGTCTGGTTCCCGCTGAAATCCGTGACGGTTATCACGACCGTATGGGCCATTTGATGGTTTGAACTCAGTAACGTTCCGGGAGCAGGTGACTGAACAATTGACACGATGCCACAATTATCGTTAGCCAGGACCTCGGGAGTGAGATCGGGGACTAAAATCTGACAATTTACATTCAGAGGGACATTTCTGCCCGGAGGACAGACCGTTATTTCGGGAGGTTCATTATCGCTGACCTGTGCTGAAAAAGAACAGGAAGCCTGGTTGCCGGCGGCATCGGTAGCTATTATACTGACCTCCGTATACCCAAGCGGAAAGAATGAGCCTGGGGGAGGTCCGGAAATCTGAATGGTGACGCCCCCGCAATTATCGGTGGCTGCAACAGGATAGGTCAGGTAGGCACCGCATTGTCCGGGAGTTACGTCTACATTATAGTCAGCCGGGCAGATGATCACAGGCTCTTCAGCATCTATTACTGAAACTTGCTGGGTGCAAGAGGCCGTATTGTCGTAAAGGTCGGCTACTACCCAGGTAATGACCGAGGTTCCGACCGCCAGGATTGATCCCGGCAAAGGAAAACAGTTGACAACCACAGCCGAACAATTATCTGATGCCGGTGGAAAAGGCAGGTCAAGGACAGCTCCGCACTGACCCGGATCGGTAGGTATCTGGGCTGCAAGCAGACAGGTAATGACCGGATTTTCAACATCATTGACCATAATGGAAAAGGTGCAGGTTGAAGTATTGCCTGCGCCATCTGTGGCGAGTAAGGCTATAACCGATACCCCGACCGCGAAAAACGATCCTGACTGGAGACCATTTTGAACCGAAACAGAAACACCAGAGCAATTATCAGTAGCGGTTGCAGAATAAATTACCACAGCCCCGCATTGTCCGGGAGTGCTGGTAACGGTCATATCATCAGGACAGATAATTTGCGGCGGATCCATATCTATCACGATCACATCAAAGGAGCAAACGGCAGAATGACCGGCTCCGTCGGTAACCGTGGCGATCACGGTAGTCGTTCCAATGTTGAAGACCGATCCCGGTGAGGGTGATTCCGGCGGAAGAACAGTGGCACCGGTAGTTTGATACGTAAATGATGCACTTGAACAATTCGATGTTACAGCATACTCCAGCCCGAATATCGTTGCGCTGCATTCCCCGTAATCGGCTGGTATGGCAATATCATCCGGACAATTGACAGCAGGAGTCGAAAGTACAGTCACATAGGCTGTACTATTAAGCTGGTTATTGGTGCATCCGTTACCATCACTGACCCAGTTCAGTGAATAATTAGTGGAGGTAAGCGGGTCGACCATAAATACAAAAGGATTCACGGTAATCCCTGTAAATACTTGAGGCACAGCATTGTAATTGATTGAAACGGAAAAAGGAGGAGTCCCGGCCAGGAAATTAACGTGAAGTTCTGCATAATCCCCGGCACAAATTGTGGTACTGCCGGTGATGGTTGCATCAGGAAGCGGGTAGGTCTGAATGACAGCATAACCGTTCATCATCACCTGGCTTTTAAATTCTATGGCCAGGACCGAATAGGTTCCGGGCAGGACAAACAGCCCGAAACTGATCGGGAATCCTGTGCCTGCAACCGGTCCTCCGATCGGGTCGCCATTTCTCAGCAACTGGTAACCGACCCCGGTCTCAGAACCATCCAATCCGATCTCGGCCCCTGTTTTAGATTGACAAACACCCCCCCCTCCGGTAACGTTAAAGATCTGAGGAACAGGCATTTCAAGAAGAACCGGTGAGTTTCCGGCCTGATTAGCCAAACTGCCGTAGCATACATTAAGAATAATTACAAGGCATATCAATGCCTTTTTTAAGTAATTCTTTTTCATAAAAATGACTTTTATTGATGTGTGATGAAATTTCCGAACTGATCAGTAAAAGTCTGTGAGGGCAGAATCAGGAGAGATGAAAGAGTAAAATTTAAAAGCAACACACTATCTACCAGACAATTACCTTTTAAAGACCTTTTAAAACCTGTAAAAACCAATTCATTAATTTAATCTTCGGTAGATCCTTCTTACAGGTATAGAATGAAAGTCTTTCAAAATTTAATTTTAAAGAGTAAAAATATGAAAATATATTCCCTAAAGCAATAGCTGATATATTTTTTATCAGTATCCATCATAAATTTTTATTAACAATTGATGTTTTGTAGATCAAACCTATTAAAATATTAGGTTTAGAGTGGTTTTAAACCGAAAATTTCCTATATTTGAGATATCTGACTGAAGACTTCTGAAGCGACAGGAATAGATACCAGATTGAAGCATCAGGTAATTATCATAAAAAAAATCATGAAATATCCATACAAACGCAGTTTATACCAACCGTGAATGATAATAATGGATATTCCATCTGACCATTAAAATCAAAATTATTAACAGATGAAATCATTATTTTTCTCAGGCTGGATGGTTTATTCCATCTTCTCCACCGCTCAGACGATGGCGCCTCAGCAGCTTCCTTTGCCGGCCATGGCCCCCGGTCATTATGTCCAAAGTCCTGCAACCGTTTCATTTACCAGCATCGGGTCTACCCGTTTTGATTTACAGACGAACCAGGGGACAGTAAACCGCATCCTTCAGTTTGATGATGGCACTGTGGAAGCCACCTGGACGATGGGATTTCTTGAAACTGCCTTTGACGACAGGGGTACCGGTTATAATTACCATAACGGAACAAACTGGGCACCGGCACCGACAGCCAGGATTGAAACAGTCAGGACAGGCTGGCCATCGATCTTCGCATTGGGATCAAACGGTGAAGGGGTCATCGCCCACCAGGCTACCGGGGGGCTGATATTCAGTCACCGGTCTGACAAAACCACTGGTGCCTGGACCCAGAACACACTTTCCCTTCCTGTAGGGGTTACCTCCATGCTTTGGCCCAGGGTGGTAAGCAACGGAGCTGATAATAACTGTATCCATGTATTTTCGGAAACCGCCCCGGTGGCCAACAGCGGAGCCATCTACCAGGGTCTGGACGGCGCCCTGGTGTATTCCCGGTCACAGGACGGAGGAACTACCTGGGATATTCAGAACCTCATTCTTCCGGGGATGACCTCCACCGAATACAGGGGATTTGCCGGTGACAGCTATGCCCTGGCCAAGCCGGCGGGGAATACCCTGGCTTTTGTTTACGGGGATGAATGGGCCGATATCTTCCTGATGAAATCATATGATAACGGTACGACCTGGTCAAAAACCACCATCTTCCAGCACCCCTACCCCCTCTTCCAGGAAACCACTACCCTGGTGACCGACACTCCCTGGGTATGTGACGGAAATATCGCTGTTGCCCTAGACAACTATGGCGTTGCCCATGTCTGCTTCGGACTGATGAGGGTCCAGAACCTGAGCCTTACTGATGCCAGCACTTCCTTCTTTTCCTATACCGATGGCCTGGTTTACTGGAATGAATCGATGTCATCTTTTACTTCCCTCGATAAAACTGTACTGGCCGGTACCGGAAACCTGATCGGCTGGTGTGAGGACATCAACAACAACGGTCTCCTCGATTTTACAGCAGTTCCAATTTATTATAACTCATTGAGTTCTATGCCAACCATAGCCATCGGGACGAATAACGATATTTATGTCGTCTTTGCCTCTCAGAGAGAAAACCTGAACAACGGCATCCAGAACTACCACCAGCTGATCGGAAGAAAGTCCTCAACCTATGGTCTCACCTGGGGGGATATGGTTGACCTGAATGAATCTATTATATACAACTACAGTGAATGTGTTTTTCCTGTAATGACCTTTGGCAACGACAACTTTCTGCATCTTATTTTCCAGAAAGATGATGAACCCGGTATGGCTGTCAGGGGCGACTCAGACCCATACGCCGACAACGATATAATGTATGGCAAGATCCCTCTTTCAACCTTTAATGCCGGTGTAACCGTATGTCCGGGAAATTTCAACGTCCCTGTGATCGTTCAAACGGCCCTGGATATTTCCTCCTTTTCCATTTCGTTTTCTTATGACCCGGCCGTCCTAACTTACCAGGGGTATACCGCTCCTGATCCCGTTTTCGGGGGAAATTTGCTGGTATTTCCGGAAAATAACACGGTAAACCTGTCCTGGTCGGGACTGACCCCCATCAGCCTGGTTTACGATACACTGGTATACCTTGACTTTATGTCCGTTATCGGCTGGTGTAACCTTCAATGGAATAACAGTATACCGGGAGTATGCCATTTCACCGACATCAACTCCCTGCCCCTCCCGGCATCATACGTGCACGGTTCTGTGGTATCCTTTGCCTGTTCCGACGTGCAGGGTCTGGTCAGTTATAACAACCAGGAGGCCAGGCCTCTTCCGGAGGTCGGGGTCACGTTGTCGGATAATGGCCAACCCGTCGGGCAAACCTATACCAATACTGACGGAGCCTATTTTTTTCATCAGCTTGCCGGCACAGCAAACTACACCCTGCTGTCGCAGACAAATTTACCTTACAGCGGGGCCAATGCAGGCGATGCACTGATGGTAATGAAACATTTTGTGGGAATGACTACGCTGACCGGGCTTCCTGCCAAAGCCGGCGATGTGGATGGAAGCAACACCCTGAATACGGTGGATGCATTGCTGATACTGAAAAGATTTGTCGGTTTAGAAAACAGTTACCCGGCTGGCGACTGGGTATTTGAAACCCCTGGCTTTTCAGTCAGCCCCGGATCTTCCATCACACAGAATATCAAGGCATTATGTTATGGCGATGTGGACGGGTCCTATTACTTCGGAGCAAAAGAATCCCTTCCCCAACTCCGGATGACGCAGGATCAATGGGTACACCCTGACCAGCCCTTCGACCTGCCTGTTTCCTTTGCCCAAACGGCGACTATCAGTTCCTTATCCTGGGTTCTCAGTATCCCTGAAGGAATGATGGAGAATGGCTTGACAATACTGTGAATTCAGAACTCCGCTTAGCCTGGTATAGCCTGAACCCGGTTGCAGTGCAGCCCGGCGAGGCCATTTTGTCGCTTCAGATGCTGGTGAGCAGGAATAAACCTGAAACCGTATGGAGATTTATGGCTGACAGCCAAACCGGAGGCGAAGAGGGATCGGGCATTGAAACACCTGAGGTTAATATCCCAACCGTTAAGATATTATCTGAGGATTGCTGGCTGGGTGAGGTTTTCCCAAACCCGGCCGGTAATCATGCTTCTGTTCAATTTTATCTTCCCTCGGAATCGAAGGTCATTATCAGGGTTTGTAACCTGCTGGGGCAACCCCTTATCAACCCTGTCCCGGCAGAAACTGGGAAAGGGTTCCATCAATTTGATCTCGAAGGCCAGCCTCTCCCATCAGGCTTATATCTGCTTGTTTTTGAAGCTGTTAGCAATAGTTATGTGTTCTCACAAACCAGGCTGATATACTGGGAGAAGTAACTATTCCTTTCGAGGACAAGGTGTTCAGGTGTTCAAGTGTTCGGGTGTTCAGGTGAGAATTGTTTTTGAACATTGACACATTTATTCTGTTAATTAGGATACTTTTGTAGGCAATAATATCAAAATAAATGAAGAAGAAATTTACTATTTTATTGATAATCAATTTTATCGGTATAGTTTCGTTTGCGCAGATCCCCAACAACAGTTTTGAAAACTGGACCCAGGTTGGCACGTATATGGATCCGGACGGATGGGGGAACCTGAATGTTTTAACATCTCCCCTCAGTATTTTAACCTGTACCCAGGGAACCCCCGGCAACCCGGGTTCGTATTACCTGAAACTGACCTCCAAAACCGTAGTTGGGACAGGGATTGTTCCCGGTATTGCAGTCAGCGGGCAGATAGATCCGGCCAGTTTTACCGCCAGTTCAGGTTTTTCCTTTAACCAGCGTCCCGAAAAGCTGACCGGCAACTGGCAATACATGGCTTTTTCCGCCAACGACCAGGGATACATTGCTGCCACCCTTACAAAGTGGAATGCCGCACAGGGAAAAACCGACACTGTCGCCGGTTTATTTTATGCCTTGCCCGGTATGGTGATGAGCTGGGCAGCCTTTAACCTTCCTTTTAATTACGTAGGCTTTGATTACCCTGACACATGTACAATCATCCTGGCTGCCAGCGGGGGTCATCCTGCCAATAACAGTTATCTTTGGGTAGATAACCTCGTTTTCAGCGGAGCAGTAGCAGGCATACAGTCTCACACCTCACCGGACCACCTGATGACGATTTCTTCCGACCCTGCCGAATCGAAGGTCATCGTAAATATTCATCTCAGGAAATCCCAGCAGGCAGAGCTATCACTATATGATGTTACAGGCAAGATCATCAAGACTCAAAGAAGCTGTTCGGGTCCGGTTTCACAATTCACTTTCGACACCTCCAGGCTTCCCAAAGGCATTTATTTCCTGAAACTTCAGGCTGGCAGTGCCACTGAAACGAAAAAGCTGGTTTTATAAAGACTGGTTGGAAACCATTGAATAAACCAACCCACTAATCTTTGATACATCGTACCGGGTACCCAAGGGTCTTACTGCCGTATGACTCTTCAACATTTGTGTCGCCGGAATAAAGCGAATGAATCCATGCGAAGTCAGCGGTATTTTCTGTAGAACTCCAAAAGTAGCCATAATCCTGTAGCTGTCCGAAATCTCCTTCGGAGAGGCGGTTGCCGGTTCCCAGGGCTGTGAAGCCACTTTCATTGGTTGCTCCGATGTTTTGTGAAGTCCAATGGGTAGTTCCCGGCTCCTTCATTTTACCACCTGCATACAGGGTGCCTCCAAGGAAAGTAACCAGGGCCTGCCATTCTCCGTTTGTGGGAATATGGAAACCCGCCGGACAAATTCCCTGGGTAGCTTGATTATTTACATAAGTCATCATTTCATCCCAGTCATATATTCCGCCGTAAATGGCACAATTAGCCGGATCGTTATTGTAACAATATTTTTCAATAACGCCGTCGTCGCTGCAGTCAGAATGAGGGGACCCTGAATAATAACTGTCTACCATCGTGCCGATGTCCAGGTTTTCCCTCATCCAGCATTGTGAACCAACCTTGATAGTATGATATGTCTTACCGCCATAATCGACAGAGGCCCAACAGCTTGAAACCGAGGAAGTGACAACAATAACTTCATCATAACTGGTATCACAGGCCGAAGTGATGGTCCACCTGAGAACATAAATTGTATAAGGTTGACCGGTAAATTGAGTAGTATTTAAGGAAGGGTCGGCAAACAAACCGCCCGTTCCGCTGGTAACGGTCCAATGACCTGTATTATAGGGTTCAGGGAAATTGGCCTGTAAAATGCAGCCGACCCCTTTTGTGATCATTATATCTACACCCGCACCAGCCACGTTGAGAACCGGACAAAAGGTAATGACAATATC
>JAPLDE010000143.1 GCA_026391855.1 Bacteroidota bacterium
CATTTCCCAGGGCATCTCTCAGAAGGGGTATATATTTTTTACCGCCTCCAAAAAATATTTTGGCATTTAATGCAATTGTCTGATTCTGCTTTTTGCCAAAATTCTTAAATTCCTTCCCGCACAATATATTGCCTAAATAATTACCATTGTATTGTGTATTTCTCCATACGCCTTCCAGCGATTTGTATTTCGACTCAAACAGAGAAGCATTTATTAAAAAGTAGTAGTTCTTATTAAAAAACCTTTCAATAGTAATTTCCAACCCGTAATTTTTTCCTGTTCCCTTGTTTACCAGGGCCACATATCGGTAGTCGATCCCTTCATTGATAGTTGCATAATAGCTGGTGTCGTTATTTTCTACCGGTAAATTGTATAAGTGCTGGTAGTACACTTCTGCCTTTGCAACCAGTTGTTCTGTGAAATGCTTCTCATAACCAATTACATAATGGTGCGCTTTAAGTAATCCGAGGTTTTTATTAGGTTCAGTTACACTGCCATCAGGCTGTACTATCCGGGTAAAATAATTTTGAATTTTTTCCATTTGACTGTGATTCCCGTATCCTGCGTGGACAGAATTGGTGCTGTTAATCCTCCAGTTAATTGCAACCCTTGGCTCCAGGGTACTCTTGTTGTTTAGCAAAACATTCATATTGTGCACTCCTGATATTATAGTGATTTTTTCATTTAAACTGTATTTCCAGCTAATAAAATTATTCACCGAGCTTACGTTTTTCCTGAAATCCGTGACATTTATCAGAGCCGCAGCTGTAGCATTGAACATACTTTGGTTATAATCATAGACAGACAGTGTGTATTTTGTACCTATCTGTATTTTGTTTTTAGCATTGAATTTATTGTTGTATGTGATGGCTCCCCTGTAAGCCGAATTTGCAATCCTGCTCCTAAAGGAAGCGGTTCTTTCACCTACCGAATCGTTTAAAAATTCGCCGGTACTATTGTGTATTTTGATTATCTTCATCTCGAAAACATCATCATTAAAGCCATTCTCTGAAAAGGAAAGAGAAGTTTTTATAAAGCTGTTGTTATTAATAGTTAAGGTGTGGTTCATTCCCAGGTTTGCCAGGTAAGCGCTTTTGTCATAATCTCTGCTGATATCGGCACTTTTAATCTTTCCAGGTGTATCCAGGTCGCTTGCTTTCATGTTTCTCATAGAAAAGCCGTTTACCCCGCCCAATCCGAAGAAAGAAAAGGTTCCTGCTTTTTTAGTGGGCAGCACTACCTTAAATGTTGCATCCTGATAATCCAGCACACCGGCTACATCCACCAACCCCAATTTTTTTATCAATGAAATGGCAGAATACCTGTAATTGACAAGATACGAGCCGGCATAGCCTTTTTTAAAAGGACCTTCCACTGTAATGTCTGTACCCATTATACCAAGCCCGGCTGCAGCTTCAAATTTTTCATTGTTTCCGGTTCTGAGTTTTACATCAAAAACACTGGATAACACATCACCATACTCTGGTGAAAAAGCCCCGGAATAGAAATCGGATGTTGCCAGTAAATCATTGTTTAATGCAGTTAACGCACCAAAAGAAGCATTCTGATCATCGAAATGATAGGGGCTTGTTATTTCTATACCATCGAGGCGCCATTGCATATACTTTGGAGAATTACCTCTTACGATGATATCGCTGCTGCCATCGGGTGTACAGGCTACTCCTGCGAAATTTGAAACCACTCGTGAAGGATCGCTCATGCCTCCGGTATAACGACCGGTTTCTTCCAAAGAAACAGAATGGGAGCTTATCAGCGACATCTCGTTCGTTGCCTCTCCTTTGTTTTTGTTTGCAACCACAACAAATTCGTTCAATTTTACCACAGATTCCTGCATGGTGAGATCCAGAACTACTTCCTTCCCGGAATTCACAATAATGTCTGAAATATATTTTGACTCATATCCCAGATAGGATAATTGTAAATTGATTCTGCCTATAGGAACATTTTCCAGGCGGAATCTGCCGTTCAAATTGGTGGCAGTTCCTATTAAAGGTTTTGTTCCTACAATGATAATGTTTGCTCCGATCAGGGGCATTTTACTGTCAGCGTCAAGAATTGTCCCTCTTACAGTTTGTGAAAGATTTTGATTAAAAGCCAGGGTGGTAACCATGGCTGTTAAAAGGATAGTTAATGTGATTTTTTTCATTTTGTTCCTGATTAAATTCATTTTTTTCATTCTTTTTTTCATGTTTTGATGGTTTGACGTAAATTGATCTTCGTTTTAAAGTTTTTATCAGGGTGCCTGAGCAAACCTAATTCCGCTGCAAATGAAGAAAGAAACAATAACTTTAAAGTCCATTTACACGTTAATGGACCAATTTTTTAAATAAAGATGGAATGTTTGAATCAGCCAACAGCATTAGACTTAATTTCAGCGGGAATTAATTCTGCCTAACATCCATGCTGCAACCGCTGCGGAAATTGTCATTGCTGATACACTGCATGCAAAATCGACGAAAACAGATGCCTGAGAAAAAAAGTTAGATGAGGCATATAAGCCAAAGTTCACAGAACCCCAAAAAAGGAAAGCGATTATAAAGCCATATTTAAGACCAGAAGTAAAAGTTATTGCACCGGACCATTTAATTATTGTTGTTATCAGAAAGCCCATTGTCAGGGATGTAACAACCATTGCCCAACCTATTAACTGGTCGGGTTGCCGGTGAAGTTGCTTCATAAATTCTTCCGATACAGCAGGATGGGATTTGTAGAAGTCCTTTAAAATAAGAATATATGCAACAGCATTTAGTACAAGATTAATTACTGTGGTCAATAGACCGGATAAGAGAAATTTTTTGTTCATCATCATTCAAATATATTTTGTGTTTACATTTCAGTTTTCAGCTTCACAGCCTATCATCCATAAAGGTTCAATCATCTCTTCCAGCCCATTATTATTATGCTAAATCGGTGCAGGAAAAGCATTGAAAATTGACACAATCAACCATTATCAGGTTGAAGGACTATTTCCGATAAAAAAAAGCGATGTTTTGATCAGCCAATGGCTTTTGACCGGTATTCTATGGGAGTTAAATTAGTATACAATTTAAACTGGTTATTGAAGGCTGATTTTGAGTTGAACCCGACCTGGTAAAGAACCTCGAGAATAGTCAGTTTACAGTGTTTCGAATCCGCCAGTATCTGCATGCTCTCCCTGATTCTGTAATCCAGGATATAGCTTTTGAAATTCTTATTAAACGTTTCATTGATGATTTGAGAGAGAATCCTTGAGTTAACAGAAATTTCTGAGGCAAGGGTTTCAAGTGTGATATCCGGATTCAGGTAAGGTTTATGGAATTCCATATAGGAATTCAATTTATGCAGGTATACCGATTTATCCGACTCTTTGAGTTTCGTGTTCTTATATTTCGCAATGATGTAATAAATATCAGGTTTCATTAAAATAAAGATCATGATGGTGTTGATAAACAAGAAGGCAGTCAGTGCATATATGCTTGCTGTATAAGCGCACCAACTTGGCCTTTTAAGAATCATAAATAAAGCGAACGAATTCAAATTCACTATCCAGATCAGGATAAAGCCAACTAATAGAATTTGAAGCCAACTGTTGTGGGAAGAAATAAAAATACTCTTATAAAATCCTTTGAGGCTGAGGGTAGTTGATTTCATGCTCAACAGGGAAAGTATGATATAAATCAGGTTGTGTGTTAAAATCAGGATAGTGTCAATCAGGTCTAAATATGATTTCCAAATGATAAACTGATTCGAATTCCTGAAGTAGATCAGCAGGAGTATAACTGAACATATAAAGGGTAGAAAGTGAACAGACATGCGGTATTCAAGAATATCCTTTCTTTTTAAGAATGAAATGACATAAAAGTAAATAAAGGGGCCAATAAGGAAGGAGGTTTGCCTGGCCAGAAAAAGAGGTTTATGCCAGTCCATAAAATATTGAAAAGCAAAGTTGCTTGTTGCAAAAGAATAGAAAATTTGAAGGTTAAAGATGGTCAGAAGGATTGCCAGTATTTTATTTTCAAGGATAAAACCTTTTTTATTTACAAAGAAGAACAAAGACAGGACTATTGTCAGAAAAATGCTGATAATGGTAAGCAGAGTGAAAAAGTTCAAAGTCATATAAACAATTATTTTTCAGCAAAAATAGATCGATTCGTTTTAGAACAAATAATTAAATCGATAAACCCACTGTTTAATTCGGCAAGAAAGACAAAGCAACAGATAACCGTGTTCATCTATACATCATCACGTCCAATGGGTTCTGCAGGGAAGTGTGGCAACTTTGGCAGCTTTACTAACCAGTGAATGTAACTGATTAAATATTTGCCCTGAAAGTATAGAAAACGATAAAGGCAAAACAGATCAGAGGTACTGTAAAACCTGTTTTCATTGAAAAGTTGTCGGCAATCCGTCCCATAAAATATGGACAAATTGCTCCCCCAACGATTGCCATTACAAGAAAGGATGATGCCCTTTTAGTATGGACCCCAAGGTTTTTCAGTCCCAGCGCAAATATCGAAGGAAACATAATTGACATAAAGAAGTAGGAGAGGCAAAGCGATAAGATGGCAGGAAAGCCCGCGCCTGTTATGACCATGATCATCAGTAAAACACAAACAATGGCATACATCCTGAGCAGTTTGCGCGGGTTGAACCAGGTCATGAAAAGGGATCCGAGGAACCTGCCGGCCATGAATAATCCCATGCCTGCCAGTGAAAGAAGTATACCTGCGGCAGTATTGAACAGGACACGGGACTCAGTGATGCCGGGATTGGATGACGCAACCCAGCCGACTATTGTATTGATCATCCCTGATCCCAGGGTCTTGTCTGCTGAAGCAAGCTGGAAAATATCTGTTGTATAGTTAATAAAGAAACTGTTGATGCCTGTTTGAGCAGCCACATAAAAGAACTGGGCGATCACGGCAAGGATAAAATGACGGTATCTCAGCAGGGCTTTGTATTGTTGGAATATACTTAGTTCTTCCGCTCCGGATGCAGCTGATCCATCCCCGGATTCGGTGATCTCGGGAAGCTTTGTCCTCCAGAACAGTAGGGCGATCAATAGGACCACGAACCCGACCCCGATATATGGTATGGCCAGAGAAGCAAACTTATTGCTCCCACCGGTGGTGGCAAAGATCAGGAGGCTGCCTGCCATAGGACCGAAGATCCATCCCATCCCATTGAAAGACTGGGAAAGAGTAAGACGCTGCTCAGCTCTGGAAGGAGGACCCATCACGGATGAGTAGGGGTTTGCAGCTGTTTCCAGGCAGGTGAGTCCCAATGCGATGATAAACAAGGCAAGCAGGAAAGCCCAGAAGGTTTGAATGTGGGTAGCAGGGTAGAACAGGAAAGCTCCAAAGGCATACAACAACAGGCCTAAAATAATACCTTTTTTGTAGCCGAACCGTTTCATAAACATACCGGCAGGGATGGCCATTAAAAAATAACCGCCGTAAACGGCTGCCTGTACCAATCCCGACTGGGCTTTTGTTACATGGAGGATGTCCTGGAAATGCTTGTTCAGGACGTCGAGCAGGCTGTGGGCGAAACCCCAAAGGAAAAACAGACTGGTTATTAAAATAAACGGGAAAAGATATGATTTTCCCTGGTTATCCTTGCCAAGTAAAGGAATCCTGTTCATGAATTATTTTTTTTCAAATATGTGAATCATTTCCCGAATCCGTAAAGCGGGCCGAAATTCTGACAAGCCCGGTAATCGCTGCCTTCTTTATCCTGGCCGAAAGATGACCAGGCAGATGGCCTGAAAACAAGACCTTCATCAACATTATGCATGCAAACAGGTATCCGCAGCATGGATGCCAGCGTAATGAGATCAGCGCCGATATGGCCGAAGCAAATGGCCCCATGGTTCGCTCCCCAGTTGGCCATGACGGAATAGACGTCATTAAACGCTCCTTTGCCGTTCAGACGTGGAACAAACCATGTTGTCGGCCAGGTGGGGTTAGTACGTTCATCGAGAATTTTATGGATTTCAGGATCTATCTCTACGGTCCATCCTTCGGCAATCTGGAGGACAGGGCCAAGGCCTTTTATGAGATTTACCCTCGACATGGTGACCGGCATTTCTCCGGCTGTCCTGAACAGCGACGAATAGCCGCCACCTCTGAAATACTCCCTGATGGCTTGTGGCCAAAGTGTATTTTCGAGACAGCGTTCCATCTCTTTTTCATTGATTTCCCAGCATGGTTTCATAGCCGGGTTTCCATCCTTGTCCCTTTGCTGAGCAGTTGCATCCAAGGTTGTGGACCCCGAATTGATAAGGTGGATGATCCCGTTAGCTGCCCTGCCTGTCAATTCAGCCCCGGTAACCCTTTTCACTGCTTCGGGGCTCCAGAATGTTCTTACATCGGAAAAAATCTGGGCTGTATTAGATAACAGGTGTCCGAACAGCATGGCGACACCGTTCAGACTGTCGTTTTCGGTTGCAAGGACAAAAGCCTGCCGTATCCCGTTCCAGTCGAAAGAGGAATTGAGGATGGCCTCCGGGAAGTCGGCGTTCGGCATGTGATCTGTCCATTGCCTCTGACCCTGGAAGCCGGCAAGGATCGCATTATGCCCTCTTGACTCTTCGCCAAACCCTTTTTCTCTGAGTTTTGGATTCCCGGTCATCAGGTCGCGTATGATCAGGGTCATCCTGACAACCGTTTCCCATTCATATTCTTTACGTTCAGGGCTTACCTGGTTATAAATATTGTTATAGTCCTTCCCTTCCCTGCAGTATTTTTTAGTCCAGGCCATCGCTTTATCAAACTCCGCTTCATCATAGATCTTTTCTTCAATACGGCGGAGGATCTCGGTCTGATCGACAAATTCGGTGCGCATGCCCAGGTAATCGTTAAAAAATCCGGGATCTACGATGGATCCGGCAATACCCATGGATGCATACCCCAGGGAAAGATAGGATTTTCCTTTCATCTGGGCAACAGCCAGTGCAGCCTTAACAAAGCGCAGGATATTTTCTTTAACATCGGCAGGGATTTCGGTGTCATGGGCATCCTGCACGTCGTGGCCGTAAATACCGAATGCAGGGATTCCTTTCTGCGAATAACCTGCCAGGGCAGCGGCAAGATATACGGCCCCGGGACGTTCGGTGCCGTTGAATCCCCAGACTGCTTTGGGCATGAAAGGATCTGCATCCATTACTTCGGTGCCATAGCACCAGCACGGAGTCACTGTAAGAGAGACTTCCACACCTTCGCGTTTAAACTTATCGGCGCAATGGGCTGCATCGGCCACTCCACCTATAGTAGTATCGGCGATCACGCATTCAACAGACTGTCCGTTCCCAAAAAAGACGTTCTCCGCGATAAGCTTTGCAGCCCTTTTGGCCATGTTCATGCATTGTTCTTCAAGCGATTCGCGAACACCCCTTTCCCGGCCGTCGATCACGGGTCTTATCCCGATTTTGGGCATTCTTCCTATAAGCCGGTCCTTTACTTCTGACTGATTGATCTTTTCCATTGATAATAGAGATTATTGTATTGTTCATTGTTTTCTGATGGCAGGGTTGTTTGCGGATGATAATCCACTGCTGCTTTTGCCTCTTCAGGACTGACGAAAACTCCAGCTGCCGCGAAGGCAAAAAAGGATGCCCCGAGTGCGGTCGTTTCCTTCTGGGAAATTGTATCCACCGGCAGGTTCAGGACATCCGCCCTGATCTGATTCCATAGTTTATTTTTAGAACCTCCGCCGACGCAGATGATTTTTGCGGCCTTAAAATTCCCTGCATTTTCAAGGGATTCAAGTGCATTCTTTGTTTGAAATGAGAGGGCCTCGAAGGCAGCCCTGATAATTTCACCCCTGTTGCTGTTTAATGAAAGTCCGCTTATCTGCCCTTTTACAGCAGTGTTCCTGAAATTGTTGAAATCGGGATTTATGAAAATGCCGTTCGCCCCGACACCGGCCTGTATGGCTTCAGCGATCATCACCTCATAGCCTTCACCTGCACTGTATTCGGGAAAGAACCTGTTTTTGATCCATTCAACAATACCCGATCCCAACCAATTTACACCGATATCGTAAAGGCCGGGAAAGGAATCGAATTCGGTTGTAATGCCTGAATCGAATTGGGTTTCAGTGGCTGAGAATTGCCTGCTCCTTGCCATCAGGATCTCCCATGTACCCGAGCTTAATACCGGCTGGTCCACACCTGCACCCGATCCGAATACGGCAAACTGGGTATCATGCCCTGCCAGACAAACCATGGTCCCCGGGGGGATGCCGGTCTGATCTGAAGCCCCGGGTGTAATATGGCCGACAATATCCCCGGCTTCGCCGGTGGTGGCGAACAAGTCCGGACGGTAACCAATACTTCCAAGTATTTCCTGCGACAAGGCCCTGGTTTTGAGTGAGGTGAGCATCGAGGTGCCGAGCATTGTGGCATCATTGATCCGGGCCCCTGTAAGCTTATAATTGATGAGGGACGGCATAAACAGGAAACACTCCGCTTCCTCCGGGATCTGGGGCAGGTTTTCCTTAAACCATACCAGTTTGTTGATGGTATTAAAGCTGTATGCGTTGATCCCGCTGATCCCGTATAGTTCGGAGAGAGAGATGTATTTCCCGATATGTTGCATTACCGGGACAGTCCTATCGCATTGCCATGAGATTACAGGGTAAAGCAGTTTGCCGCGGCTGTTGAGAAAACTTCCATCCACACCGAAGCTGGTTGTTGTAACAGCGGCGATGGAATGCCGGGGAATCATCGACACCACTTCTTTTGAAGCAGTACAGAGCCTGGCCCAGATCTCATCAAGGTCCCATATCCTTCCGCCCTTATGAAACGGGTCGTTGCAGGTTTGGCTGGCAAATGATCTGGCAGCCAATATTTCACCGTGGGGACCCATGGCAATCACCCTGAGGTTTGTCGCACCGCAATCGAATACAAGAACAGCTTTTTCCAACAGAGGTTCGGTTTAAATGAATTCTTTTTCCATTACATAGGATTGCATCTGAGAAAATGACCTACCTGGTTTATCCTGATCAGTATTACAAAAATGGTAAAAAAAATTCACAGGACTTTCTTTTGTACTGTTTTTAACCCCAGTCTTGTCATTTTTTTAAACCTCAGCATTGATGATACAGGAAAGCCAGGATTACAGTGTGAGAGCAGTTATGAGTACTTAGGGACAAAAACAAAGGAGAACTAATCTCAGTACTTCTAAGCACTCAAACTAGATCTCGCTCTGTTTTTGTAGCGGGAACTGATGAAAGCTCTAACTTCGATTTATTGAAAGATTTGTCAAAGTTGTTTATTCTGTGGTGTTTATGAATATTTCAATAAGATTTGCTGCTTTGCAGAACCCAGGCCAATGTTAACCAGACACGCATTTGTTGTTGTAATTAAATCAATAGTGTTGCCTTCCACCAATAAAAGAAGGATCTTATAGTATCATTCATCAATAGGTATTGTAGAAGTAAATACTGGCAATTATTTGGAAGCAATTTGAATCCAATTTCAATATTTTTTCCGCAAGGTCCCCATTGAATCAGCAGCAATCATTGCGTTCAAAACCATTTCCGGAAGGATCCGGCCGACCTCATGATGTATCCCCTCTGCGGGTGCACAGGCTTTTACTGCCACTTCCATCAATTTCCCCCCGCTAGCATTGGTGATTCCTATATCAGAGAATCTTGTCGGAAGTCCTATTTCTTCACAGAATGAGTATACTGTTTCCATTTCTTCCGGGAGGGCATCTGTTAGATGAAGTCCGGTTAAAACACCAAAAGCCACTTTTTCACCATGATAATAAGCGTGGGTCTCAGTCATGGCAGTAAGTCCGTTGTGAACAGAGTGCGCTGTTGCCAGCCCGGAACTTTCAAATCCGATTCCGCTCAGAAGTATATTCGCCTCAACAATATGGTTCAAAGCTGGTGTAATGATATTATTTTCACAGGCATTTATTGCTAATGACCCATAACGTAAAAGCGTGTTGTAACACAGTTCTGCAAGATTCAATGCTGCAAATGTACTATGTCCCCCGCACTCATTCCTGGAAAGCGTACGTTCACAGGACCTGGCCTCAAACCAGGTCGCCAGGGCATCCCCCATTCCTGCAACCAGGAAACGGGCAGGGGCAGCAGCAATCACATTTATATCAACAAGTACGACCTGCGGATTCATTTTCTGATAATAAACCGACTCAAAAACACCTTTCTCTGTGTAAATTAAAGCACAACCGCTACAGGGTGCATCTGTTGAAGCAATTGTCGGAACAATAATAACAGGAATACCTGCTCTGTCGGAAACGATTTTCGCCGTATCTATAGTTTTACCGCCGCCCATTCCAACTAAAACGTCAATCTTTTTGTCAGTTACTATCCCTTGCAAACGTTTCAATTCTGTTTCGCAGCACTCTCCGGCAAATTCTTCTAAAAGAATTCCTCTTTCAGATCCTTTAAAATCATACACTGGAAGTACTTTCTTTTTGATGGTCGGTGAGGCTAAAATTAGACCATTTTTACCAAACAGATCAACTAAACCCGGCAATTCATCCAACGCTCTTTCACCCTGGATATATTTTCCCGGAAACGCTGCTTTATAGATTAAGGATTGCATATTGAAAATGTTTTATATTTAAATTGACTATACTGAAACTTGACACATTTACGAAGCAAAGATGCAAAATTACAGTTATAGTGAGCCCTTTTCAAATTGTTCTTATTCACAAACCCGATCAAAGTAAAACCGATATTTCTGATAATCTTAAATTCTTTATCTTTGACTTCTCATACGAAACTCATGAAAAAATCAACTCTTTTTTTAGCGCTGATATTTTGCATCGGCCTGACTTTCAACCTACAACAAGCCAGCGCCGCTTATCTCAGGAACATACCTGTGACGCTGACCCAGCCCAATGGCCTGGTGATCCACTGCTTTGCTTCGGGTGATGAATTCCACAACTGGTTGCATGATGCCAATAACTTCACAATTATGAGGAATCCTCATACGGGTTGGCTGGTATACGCTATTCTGGTTAATGGTGAAATTGAACCTTCCGGCTATATTGTCGGCCAATCCGATCCAATGTCTGCAGGTCTGACACCCGGGGCGAATATTTCCGCTGAACGATGGAAACAACTCAGGGCCAATCGTCAGAAAACCATGAAACGCCCGGATCTCAGGAAAATCGTTCATGGGAATGCAGACCTGGTGAATACAATTAACAACCTCATCG
>JAPLDE010000171.1:0-808 GCA_026391855.1 Bacteroidota bacterium
AGGGTTGGGGATCAGAAGCTGGTTTGCATCCAGTTTGTCGCTGATTGTAATAAGATTTTCGTATGCCTCATCGCTTTCAAAGTTAAACGAAACTGTATTCCGTTCAAGATCTTCCAGATTCTGAGCCGTCATAGCAAGGTCTTCAGAAATTCGGTTAGCCACAAACTCCAAGGCATATTCCAGTTTCCAGTTTTGACCTCCCGGGCCCAAAATCTCTTTAAGGATAGCAGTGGCACCGCGAGAGGCAGCAGCCATTTCCCAGTCTTTTTTCATGATGGCAACACTCTCCTCGAAATCTTTGATTTTATTCTCAAGAAGTGTAGCACCAATGGCAAGTTTTCGGTCAAGATTGGCGAAAATATTTGACCGTGCTGCATATTTTTTAGTCCATTCAATATTCTTTTCCAATGTAGTGTTTGATCGTGTACCTCCCGAAGTGGCATTAATAAATTGCTGCTGGAGTTCAACATATTCATCAGTTTCCTTGATTTTATCACCATTGTCGGCAATCAGTTTATCCATCTGTCGCTTAATGTCGTCTGCTTTTTTACGCTGACGCTGAACTTCCTCTTTCGCTTTTTCAGCCACATTTTGGGTTTCCTGGGACATCTGCTCAAAATCAGTTCTTAACTGCTTTATTTTCGATTTATACTTCAGAAAAAGGTCATGAGTTTGCCACATTTTGGTTTTTTGTTCATCCAATTCATCGAAGGGGTTCCATTTGATGATGGCTTTATGAAACCAACGGACAATTTTTCGGAACATTTTATAGATAGCCGGTAGCAGCAAAATGAACAGGATTACGGCA
>JAPLDE010000171.1:848-12894 GCA_026391855.1 Bacteroidota bacterium
GGCAAGTACTGAACATATCACAGCCAAAACCTGACTGAGCATTCCAAAAATAGCTGGCAGTATGTATTTGAAAGTACCCCAGCCGGCAACACCAACCACGACCAATCCAATGAAAGCGCCTATAGGTTTTTCACCTTTTCGCCATTTGCCAAGTGTGTTTTTACCTTGTTCAATAAGCTTGGCATCATCAAAATATTTCATGATTGGTAATTGGGTGGCACTCAGTGTGGTTGTTTGTGTTTCCATATTAAAAATGTTTAATGAAAGCTCTGTGTTACAAATTCGATTTAATTCCGGCTTCAATATCAACAATACTTATAATCACCTGTTCCTTTGCACCCTGAATAGCATTCAGTTTTACCTCAATATCAGTAAATTGCCCGTTATATTTTTGATCGATGACTGCGAGTTGGTTTCTGACATCAAGTTCCTGTTTTTGAAGTTCCTGAATTTGGGATTTCAACTGATCAATGTTCATAATGATATTTTTCAGGCTCTTATCAAGGTTGTTTTTTTCGGCTTCTTTCTCAGCAACAAGGCTTTGCTTTTTTGTTTCACCTTTCACCATCTCGGCATCTGCTGTTTTTTGGACTAAATCCTTATAGTAAGCGGCACTTTGAATAAGCCGTTCCGGCGTTAATGATTTGTCCATTTTCTGTGCAATTCTGAAAACCAGCTTATAAACCTCAGCATCAGGATTTTGTGATTCCTCGAAAAGGGTTTCAGTGTATTCAAGAAAATCGAAACCCGGTTGGTTATTCTGGTTTATCAGGCTGTGCAAACGATCAGCAAAATCTTCGGTAAGCGATTTGTCCTGACTATGATCTGGTTTTTGAAATCCTGATGTTACGGGGGAATTTGTATTGTTTCCCTTCTGGTAAGTAGTACCCGACTGCTGTTTGCCGGATTGTCCTGTTTCATCCTGTCTGAAGAATAAACGCCTGAAACTAAAACCCTTATCATCTTGTTCTGTAGTCATACTGACTCAATTTGCATGTTAATTATGCAATATTATACAGAATAAGCTTAAAACACAAAAGAAATTGTTTTTTGCCGGATGCATTTTAAATCCCTTTGTTTTGAATGATCGAAATCCGTCAGAAGCTGCTTTTTGTAAACTCGTTGATATTACCTAATAAAAAAAATTTGGCGAAAAGAAAGTGTTAAAACAGGTATCCCAAACCTATATAAACTCCTGATTTTCCGTCTCTTTTATCAGCTACATGACCGTAATCGCAACAAATAATGAAATTCTGGTTCATGGCTATCCGGAAACCTGCGCCCAATGATAAATGGGGCGATTCTGCAGTTGATCTGAAATATTCTGATTGATCCACCGTTGACGGAATGGCTGATCTATCGACCTTAACTTTTTGGATGACTAACCCAACATCCCCAAAACCATTCAGGGCCAGATAGAAGAACTGCCTGGCCAACCTGAAATGAAGGAATTTCCATCTGAATTCAGCATTTGAATAGGCCATTCCCTGTCCCACATCCCGATTCCGGAGTATCCCTCTGAGGGTACTGGAACCACCCAGACCATCAATGGTTGTTGTCCTGGAGTAAGACATGATCATATAAGGAAGCAGATAAAAAGGTGTTTCACCTGTAATAACCCCTTGTAAGCCAATACGATAAGCGAAAGAAAGGTCTTCTTTTATCAGTGTGAAATACTGGCGGTGAATGAGTGCAAACCTGGCAAAACCCCGTTGATGGCTTGACAACGGAGCTGGTGTAACGGCAATGATCGCTTCGGACCAGGTCCCTTTCATCGGATTGGCCTCATTGTCCCTGGTATCGAATATGATCCCCAGGCGAAGCAGGGCATTCCGGCCACCCCTGGCATCTGTAGGTTTGATGACCCCCCAGGACACATATTCATCATACAAACCGGGAATATCAGGCAATTTACTGTCTTTTGACAGTCCTTTGTTCAGTTTGTTCAGGTCAACCGGGCCCACCTTTGTATCCAGATAGGTAAATCCGGCCTGCCATTTCAATTTTCGCCCTGTCAACTTCCCGGTGAAATCAACACTTGTTCGGAACAGTTTTCGTTCGTGACGGTAGAACAGCCTTGATTTGTATGTGAGCGAGTCGCGGCTGTCATCTTCCCATTGTTGGTTGTACACCGCCTGGTAGCCATTAAAACCATAAAAATCAAGGGCCTTTTCTGTCAGATAAGTAAATTCCAAAGTAAACCTGGTTTTACGGATCAGTTTATCGGAATCATAAAAAAACTGGTTAATGCCTCCTCCCTTTGTAGTACGGGAGATCTCTCCATAAAACTGGTGATCATACATCGGGTAACGGGACCCGTCTCCGTAATTGAAAAGATTAACAAGCCCTCCATACTGTAAACCAAGATCGCTGTTAAAGGCAACAATGGGAAGAAAACCAACATTCCAGCCGGTTTTAACCTTTGACGCATTCTTTGCCGAGTCGGAAACCGGCTGAGCACTGAGCTGTTTTACGAACATAAGGAGCAAAGCGAAGAGAGAAAAACCTAATCTTCTGAATATCAACATTATATCTTCATAAATTAAATCAAAAACTCCTGCTTATCTTTTTAAGCTTGTTTCTCCATTTTGTTGCAAATGGAAGATCAATAACGTCGGGCAAGTCCGAAACAAAAGGCTTACCCATCTGAAGCCAGTGAGTATAGAATGTCCTTGCTGTTATGCCCCATTTTCTCAGGAAAATATCACTTCCGGGATTTTTAGAGATCCTTTTGGTTGATTTGGACCCAAAATGATACACTTTACTTTCACCTATTCCTTTAAAGTGTCTGACACCCAATTTCCAGAGTTTCATAGAGAAATCCGGATCGGAGTACATCCCCGGAGTATATTCAACGCTATAACCTCCAACCATATCCCAGACGTCGACAGAAAACAGATTCGGGGGCCAGGAACTGCCTGACCAATCACCTTTTTTAAGATCTTTATATTCAGCTAATAACCTGGATTCCTGAAAGTTGGAAATACTGTCACCATAATCCCGTACAACTGAAACCAGGTTGGGATTATGCGTTTTAGTTGGTTCTATCAGGGTTGATGAAAAGGAAAACAGTTCGCTATCGGTTTGCCGGACAGCGTTAAAGAGGGACAGGTCCCAATCCGGGCAAACATACATGTCATCATTCATATAGACCATGAATTTTGCTTTTACCAGGGAGCGGCAACTGTTCATGGCAAGGCATACGCCAAGGTTGACCGGTGAATGAACATAGTCGATATCAGGTTGATTGTCAAGAAATTCCAGTGTGCCGTCATTCCCTTCATTCACAAATACGATTACCTGGTGAGTGAAATGGGAGTTGTTACGGATGCTTCTCAGGCAAAGCTCAAGGTAGGCAAGGTTGTTCCAGCTTGGGATAATGATTGTAAACAGAAAATCCTGATTACCAGATTTCTGAAATTTTTGGTTCATCGGCATGTCCTTTCTCTTGATGCTTCAAACCTAACTGAAAAATACCAAACCTGCAAATTGAATCAACTCCGTCATACATAATACCTTAAAAGCAAGTTTTGTAAACGGACATGCAGAAAAAAGAAAGAAAAGGCATTTGTTACTCAATCAAACTTAAATACCTGGTTGGGTATTTCGCATAGGGTTGGACAAAGGCCGGAATCTTTCTTTGATGTCACATAAATCTTTGTTTCGGTATTAGTACCTGTCTGAGTACCAATGACCATTGTGATCGTGTCATTATTGTCGTTGACACCATTAACAATGACATATTGGTTATAATGTTCATTGCTGATAAACAGGTTATTCATGGCCTCAAACTGTTCCTTGTTGATTATCAGACATTTAACAAAGCCGGGGTTATTGGCATTGCTGTCTACCCATTTCTGATACATCTTTTTAGCCGCATCAACGGTAGTTTCATTTTTAAAAAAGGCGTACCCATAATAATGATTAAAGCGGGTACCCAACCAAAAGACTACAGGGATTACCACGATCAGGGTGATAACATACACGATCCACAACCTTTTTAATTTACCTGGCATAATTTTCTGTTTTTAAGGGTTGAAAAATGATGAAAATCAAATTCGGAATAGAAATGTATTTTATTCCATTTTATAGCAAATGTAATTCTTAACTCATATTTTTCAATAATTTAGTGCAGTTTTCCATTAAAAAATGATGAATAAAACGTGGCAGAATCGATTATTACACAAGGTGTTGGTACTTATACTGACCCAGTGCTGCTTATTGTTAATACAGGTAAAAGCTGCTGAAACGGGTTCGCCGGAAGGTTCTTCCAGCCAAAATAATACGGTGGAAGATACAATATCCCGATTAGTTTTCCTGGCACATAAAGCCCATGTGAAGGATAACAATCCGGACAAGGCTGACAGTTTGCTGCAACAGGCCATAGCAATGGCCGAAATGACCTATGTCCCGGAGACCATACTTCAGGTTTACAACGATTATTTTGAGTGCATGAACCAGGGAACTTATGACAAATCGAGGTGGAATCTGGCAGAAAAAGCCAGTCTGTTATGTAATCATTTGAGTGATAAGAGGTTGTGTTGGAAAACGTATTACAATATTGTAGATGTCTGTCTGAGCAATTATCATTATGACATGGCTCAGGAGTATTGTTTAAGGGCATCTTCCCTGGCAGAAGAAATGAAGAACGATACACTGAAGGCTAAAAGTTTTTTGGTTACAGGTAACATGTTGGAAATGAAGAATCATCTTATAGAAGCCTTTAAAAATTACCTTCAGGCCTTAAATATAGCTGAGAACCAAAGGAACCGACGGCTTTTGGCTGAGTGCTATAAATCTTTATCTGAATTTTACAAACGCAGAAAAAATTTTGATAAAGCTATTGAATACAAGCTGAAACAGGGTGATCTGATAAAAAGCTTTAGTCCTGTTGATTCTCTTGCGCTAATGTGGATTCAGTTTGAACTGGAATCCATTAACATTAATTCGAGAAGAGATGTTAACGAAAGGAATATTGAGTTTCTGTTGAAATATGCACGATCCCATAATGAGAAATTACTGAGAAGCAGTGTAATGTATGGTTATAGATCATATCTTATTGATAATGAGAAATTTGATGAGCTTTTTGATTACTATACCAATAAGGACCCTGCAGAGCTTAATTCTCTGTATTCGACTAATCCAACAAGTTATTACCGGATTAAAGCTCTCCTTTTCGAACATACCCGAAAAATTGATTCGGCTATAGTGTGTTTTAATAAGGCGAGGGAACTACTTGAATACCATCCGAATAAAATACTGAAAGCCAACTTTTTCATCAGGTTCGGGCAGTTTTACGCAAGAAACCGCCTGCCAGGCAAGTCGGTGGAGATGTTTACCCAGGCATATCAACTGGCTTCAGATGCCAATTACCTGGAATATGCTATCACGGCTACAAAAGGTCTGGAAGACGCTTATGCCGAATTGAAGGACTTCGAAAATGCCTGGATATACAGCAGGAAAACGATGGCCCTGAGTGACAGTATGGCCAATATTGCTGAAAAGGATGACCTATTATTGCTGGAGATCAATAACACAGCCAGGATCAGGGAGGAAGCCATTGCCCGTGATAAGCTGGAGACCGAGCAGCGACACAGGATCCAATATACAGCCATTATTATTCTGATGGTAGTTGTATTTGTTGTACTTATAATCCTGGGGAGTTTTAAAGTTCCCAACTGGGTAATCCAGTTTCTGGGCTTTGTTTCGTTTATTTTTCTTTTCGAATTTATTGTGCTGCTGGCCGATCAGATCATCCATGAAATGACCGGTGGAGAGCCATGGAAAGTGCTGGCTATCAAGGTCGTACTCATTGGCATCTTACTTCCGATCCATCATTACTTTGAGAAAAAGGTTATTATTTACCTGATGAACAACAAGTTAATCGATTTCTCAGCTTTCTCTTTAAAGCGATATATGAAAGAGATCTTTTTTCCCCACAACCATGAATCAAGGCAGAAGGCATAAGGCAGAAGGCATAAGGGATGGGATTAAGGAGAAGTTTGGAGCATTAGCTTCTCACTTCAGCCTTGTTTTCTGCCTTCTGCTTTCTGCCCTCTGCCTTATACTCGATCGCTGGCTTTTCCTTAACCAGTATAGTTTTCAATGGGTCTGCAGCGACCAGATGATCTTTTGGCAGGGAGCACATGATTACATGCACGGAATCTTCCATGAACCCTATTTTTACGGCCAAAATTACAACTTCATGCTGGAGGCTTTGCTGGCTGTCCCCATGCTGGCCGGCGGTCTGCCTTATGCAACGGCCATGGCACTGACCACCAGCCTTCTTGCGCTACTTCCGTTTATCGTATTTTCCCTGATCCTTTACCGGCGGTCTTATATAGTTGAAGCGCTTTTTGTACTGTCGCTGCCTGTTTTGTTACCTGTTGATTATGAGCTGCTTTCTTCACTAACCAGGGGGTTTGTCACGGGCCTGGCTGTTTGCGGTTTCCTGGCCTATTGCCTCATCAGCCCCGGGTTAAAAAGAAACTGGATCCTTTTTGGCGGGATTTCGGCCCTGGCCTTTATCCTCAACCCCAATTCCCTGGTCGTTGTATTCCCGGTTGCCGTTTTTATATTCCTGAGCAATTACAGGCAGCCGGCCTTTTATCTGTGGACACTGGTCGCGGCCTTGCCTGTATTAAGTATAGAATACTTCGCCAAGCTGTTTTACATTCGTCACCCGGCCTATAACGTCGGCGGTATGTGGGCTTTCGATTTCAGGTTTGCCAGGGTATTTCATAACCTGGGTCACCTCGATGATTTCTTTGCCTACCTGAGCCCTGTGATCTGGTTCTGGGGATGGTTTCCGCTGGTTATCATACTGTTATGTGGTATCTGGTTGATGAGGTATGACTGGAGGAAAGCTGCCAGTCTTATTGCCGGGGTAATTTTCGCCATAGCACTGACGGGTATCAACAAGGTCAACGACAGCCTTGGAACAATTTTTCTTCATTCTTCCAGGATGTTCCTTGGATTACCTCTTTTTCTGGGACTTGCATTTTTGTTTGTCAGGAAATATATGAAAATAAGCGATGAAAGGTTTGCAAAGCCGCTTATGTTGATAACCCTGGTTGTTTTTACAATTAAGGTCAGCCTCTATAAGCCTGTCATTCAATATCATACTAAAAAGGAGAATTTTGAAGCGGTTGCTGTCCGTAAGGTTGACAGCGTGAAAAAGGATTGCGATGATCTGTATGAGATTGCCAAAAAGAACGACATCGGTTTGGTAGTATTCCTGCCTGATTACCGGTACAATATCCCCAGCCTTGAATATTCCAACTACGGATGCCCTTTGTTAATCCGGCATTTTCCACACACCGTGATTAATGTGTATGAAAAAAGGACCTGGGTCTTTGAGTACGAGAAACAAGCCGTTTATAAGAATATACTTCTCTACGGTGAAGTTTACCTGGAAAATTTCAAAGACATTGGCAACTGGGAACTGGTCTGCGGCGATCCGGTCATGACTGTGATAAGGGACAATCACCTGAAAACCGGGGAGTTACTTGAAAAACTGAAGATCATCTATAAGCGTAACCTTTATTAAATCATTATCAGATTATCAAATTTCCAAATCATTAGATTTTTATTATTTTTGTACCTGAAAGCGGAAGTAGCTCAGTTGGTAGAGCATCAGCTTCCCAAGCTGAGGGTCGCGGGTTCGAATCCCGTTTTCCGCTCGGGGGATACAGAAGATTCTAAAAAGGCCGGTTTAAACATGATTTAAACACAGGCCTTTTTTATTCGAATTCTTCTCTCCTTTTTTCACATATTAATGGTTCAATAATCCAATAGTTATTTCAACCTGAACGAGAATTCATTTTTTTAGTGACTAAATAACTATACTGCCTTAACAAGAATTTTCAGGATATCCAAAATGTGTGTTTTTGTCAGGAAAATTAATCTCATACAGGAAGATATGCAACAATACTTCCAAGGAAGAGATTTACAACTTGATTTATTCAACGAGTCATGAATGAACAATTGATTAATGAATTGAAGCGTCAATTCAATGGTTATCCAGTGTATCTTTTTGGTGTTAAGGATGTTGCAAAAGCAAGGTTGTCAGCTATTTGCTGTCTTGAATACCAGAGGAAGGTCTCAAAATTTCGTAGTTATATTGTACATGAGGACATTACCAAACTGTCAAAAAAGGACATTGCCCGATTAACAAGCGCATGCGATAAACAATTCACATCATTGGAGGATTTTCAAAAAAATGCGATAAATTCTTTAGACAGAGAGAAATAGTCTTTCCTTTCGAAGGTTAGTCTGAAAGAAATCACCAGTAAACTTCACCTGTTTATCATTATTACCTGAGTATTGGTAGATTCAATTTTTTCTCCCGGCTGATTGTTCCTTTTTTTGTAACTTAAAGGAAGATTTTGGGAAATGAGTTATTTAAATCACAGAATATTACTTTGGCTTACCGTTTTTCTCTTTTTTCTGGTATTGAGTTCCCGGGGACAACGGCCCCATCTTCATGGCCGGGTACTGAACAGTGAAACAAAGGCAGCTGTTTCCAATGCCAATGTAGTCATCAGGGGAACGAAATCAGGTACCTTATGCGATACAGCAGGAAATTTTACCGTGTTTACCAACACGAGCAAGGAGTGCCTGATTGTCAGCCATATAGGTTATGAAACACAAAAGGTTTGGTTTGAAGACCTGAAAACTCCCGTTATCGTTTATCTGAAACCGGAATCTCATCTGCTTAGCGGTGTTGAGGTGAAAGAAAAAAATGAATCTGAACACTTTTTCAGGGATACTAAATATTCCGTATTGGATTATGCAACCCTTGATCACCAGGTTTATCTGTTGATTTACCGTTTCCGGCTTTCGAGATCGGAAATACTGGTGAGATCGGAAACGGGGGAAACAGTTGCCCGTTCGGAACAGCTGAACTTTAAGCCCACAGGTTTCTTTCGCGATTGCATGCAAACCTTACATGTGATGAGTGAAGATTCTGTTTATCAGGTTGACCGTCAGGGGGCTTCTGTAAAACTGTATTATCCTGCTGAGATCAGCAATTTCATCGCCATCATGAAAGATTGTATCACTTCAACAGAAAGCACTCTTTATTTCCGGCAGCTGAGCCAGAACCAGCAAAGAGTAAATTTCTATTCAATCGACAGGAAGACAAAAAGCCGCACGGCCATTGCCTCGGTTACTGATGAGGAGAAACTTCGGCTGCTCAGGGACAATCCCTATGACAGGTACCTGCTCACCTGTGATACCATCCCTACCAACGAGAGCCAGTTCAGGCAATGGATGTGGCTGCGCAAGGTCCTTTATAAGCCCAATTCTTCTTCCCTTTATCGTATTGATGATAAGCTCCTTGTTCTCAATACGGTTGATATTTCATTGGAAAGCTATAACCTGGATGGAGAATTTCTTACCCGGCAAAAAATCCCGGTCAAAACAGTACCCGGGCAATGGACAATGGAAATGTATATTGATGATATTGATCATCAGGCATATACATCTTTTATCAAGAACGGTCAATATACGCTTTACCGGATCGACCAGGGTTCAGGCGAGTTAAAGCGGACGCTGGTTATAGGAGAGATTTTTCCGCAGAAGATAAGCATTCACAACCGAAACCTATACTACCTTTATATTACGCCCGGAAGCGGGGAAAACAAACATCTTTACCAGCAAAAGTTCTGATAATTTGGGATAAAAAACTCATTATTAGGCTTTTACACGTAGATTTATCAACTTTTAAGCCAGTCGAACTGAACACCAAGGTAAAGGACAAGACACATCAGCCAAATAATGAACACGTTAAAGGTTAAAGTGTTTACAGACCATAGTTTGTCGAAAAGTTTACAGATGTCGGAGGAAGGCTGATGAATATTCACGATCACCAGCTTTCCTTTTCTGGCCTGGTGTTTGAGTAACAGCATCACATTTTCTGAATCCATGCAAGACAGCCCGGAGGTAGGTTCGTCTGCAAACAGAATTGAAGGTTCCCGGATGAGTTCCAGTGCAATATTCAGCCATTTTCGCTGGCCGCCCTTAGTCATTGAAGGTGTTTTTTGATCTTTCTGATTAATAGGGTGTTATTGATGGGCTTTGAAATATAATCATCGCAACCGGCCTTTTTACAGAGGATCTCATCAGACCCATCGGCATAGGCTGTTTGGGCAATGACAGGCAAATCCGGTTTAATGGCTTTAATCTTCCTTGTTGCTTCCAGTCCATCCATATCAGGCATTTTAACATCCATAAGGACCAGCTTGATATGTGGATTTTTCAGGCATTGTTCAAGGGCTTCTGCACCTGTTTTTGCCCATATCGATCTCATATTGATGCCGTTCAGAAGCATTTTAATGAGAAGATAGCTGGTTTCATCGTCTTCGGCAACCAGGATCAGCTTATTTTCAAATTCCAGGTCTGCCGGAATTACTGGCCACATCTCTTTTTTCGGTCCTGATACCTGGTTCAATGGGATAACAAAGGTGAAATGTGATCCAACGCCCTTCTCCGATTTCACCGTTAACGAACCTCCCAGCATAAAAACCAGCTGCCTGGAAATAGCCAGACCGACTCCGGCACCCCTGCTGATTTTCTTTTCATCATGTTCAATTTTATAATACGGGTCGAATATCTTTTCTGTCTGGTCATCATCAATTCCTATGCCTGTATCTTTTACATAAAATTCGATTCCCGCCAGCTTTACCATGAAGCCGAATACGATCTTACCTTTATCTGTAAATTTTGCAGCGTTGGTCAGTAAGTTGATCATCACCTGCCTGATACTGTATGGGTCTGACCTGATCCAGACCTCTTGCTCAGGGTGAATACAAACCACTATTACTGATTGTTTTCCAAGACCAGCCAGTTGCTGTTTCAACAATTCCTCAAGATCCTCTATCAATTCTGTTACTGAGAAATCTTCAAAATTGATCTTGAACTGGTTGGCTTCAATTTTCGAAATATCGATGATGTTATCAATCAACCCAAGCAGATGCCGGCTACTGTTTTTTATGATTTCCAGGTATTTTTCCAGGCTTTCATCCGAACGGGGATTCCTTAACAGTTCACTAAAACCGATAATTGTATGTATGGGAGTCCTGATCTCATGCGACATATTGACCAGAAAGGTTGTTTTCAGCCGGTCAGCGTCCTGGGCCTTTTCTTTCTCATGTGAATAAAACCTCACTAAAAGAGTGATAATAATAATGTTTATCGCCTGGTAAATAATTACACTGGTATAGATATCAACCAGCCTGGATTGATAGTTGGGATAATAACCAATCAGGCCCGGATAGATAAGTTCAATTCCAAACAAAAAAGTGATGATAAAGAATAGCAATGCGCTTATGATCTCCCTTGCCGGTCTGGCGAAGATGAAAATGGTAAAGGACTGGATTAAAAGGAAAAAGAAAATGATGGGGCCGTTTGTGCCGTAATTAAAAAACCAGGTAACGGTTACGAAGAAAATGGTAAGAATAATCAGTACGTATCTGGACAGTACGAAACGGCCAAACTTCCTGCCCATCAGATAAATACCCGAAAATAGGATAAAAGCAACAAAGGTGCTGAGGATAACCCAGATATTGAACTTTAGTATAATATTGATTGTTAATGCAATAAGCGCAATTATTCCCGATAAAAGACTGACTGCCATGACCAGGAAGTTGTTAAATCCAATGGTTTCCGCATCCCTCACTAACCAGAAGGAAAACTTCAGCAATCCGTTTCTTTTATATGGATTTGTTATCATAATATTGCCAAAGATAAAACTATAAATGAGTTAGTTATGAGGCAATAGTGAAAAGAATGTTTTCTATATCAGCAAAAGCATTATCTGTTTCTGGGTGTTTATGCTGAAGTTCCTTTCAATCTTGCAAAAGATTATGTTAATTTGTTGGTTTGTCCGAAGAATTGACAACCAGCGGCCGTTTTTTGCAGGGCACGATATATCGTGCCCTAATGTTCACGTTACCAAGCAGTTGACAACCATTTTTTTCGTAGGGACATGCCATGGCATGTCCTTATGTTGACAATACCAAACAGGAGACACCGACAGCGTAGG
>JAPLDE010000171.1:12907-25483 GCA_026391855.1 Bacteroidota bacterium
AAAAGAAAAAAAATAAAAAAAAAAAAGTATCGGAAATACGCCAAAACGATCCATTTTATCGGATTGGTAGCCATGATCCTGGGGATCATTGACCCGCTGGAAGGTTCGATTGTGATCCTGGTCGGCAGCCTTTTGACGGTTGTAGCTTCCTGGTTGGCCGGCAGCCCGTATTTTAAGATCATTTTCTGGTCATTCATTTTGATCGTTATCGGGGTTTCCGCGTTATTTGGAGTTTCTGCGGCAGGAGGTATCGGAGGGAATACCGGAAGACCGATGTGGCTGATGGTGGTATTCTTTCCCTACCCGTTAGGGTGGATCATCGGGATAACATATTCAGTTAAACAATTGAGATTGAAGCCATTAGAAGAGAATAGCGATAATGTTGAGTAAGAATTTTCGATTTGGGATTTCAGATTGCCGAATACTGCAATCTGCAACCTACAAGCTCAAATCGTAAATTCCTGGCCTTGAACGGGGATCTCAATATTTGAATACCCGGCTTTTTCGAGCTCATTTTTATAAAATTCCTGAGCCGTATAATCACCATGGACCATAAATATTTTTTTCAACCGGCTTTTATCCACGCAGCTCAGGTAACTGATCATTTCCTCGTAGTCGGCGTGACCTGAGAAGGATTCGATCTTAGCGATCTTTGCCTTCACTTCATGTTTTTCACCGAAGATAGAGACTATTTTCTCACCACTTAAGATTCTGGCTCCCAGGGTGATAGGGGAACAGTAACCTACGGCCAGTATGGTGTTTTTTGGATCGGAGATATTGTTTGCCAGGTGATGTTTTATTCTCCCGGCTTCCATCATTCCTGAAGCAGAGATGATGACACAGGGTTTCTTCGTAAAATTTAACTGTTTTGATTCTTCAGCGCTTTTCAGGTAGAAAAGAGATCTGAACCCAAAGGGGTCGGGATCGGTTTCCATCACCTGTCGCACCCCGCTGTTGAGGTAAGCGGTGTGAAACCGGAAGATATCGGTAGCATTGACCGCCAGCGGGCTGTCGACGTAGATGTTAATTTTTGGTAACAATCCGGCATTAAAGAAATTGTTAAGCGAATACACGATTTCCTGGGTTCTTCCGATGGCAAAGGAGGGGATGATCAGTTTCCCCTGTTTTTCGACGCAGGTTTCGATGATGATGTCAAGTAATTCTTTTTCAGCCTCTTCCATCTGTGGGTGGAGTCGGTTCCCATACGTTGATTCGGTGATCAGGTAGTCGCAGGCAGGGAAAGGCTCCGGGGGTTTCAGGATACGGTTCACTGGGCGCCCGATATCTCCGGTAAAGGCAATGGAAGTCTTTTTTCCGTTCTCCCGGATATCGATCGAAACCAAACCGCTGCCCAGCAAATGGCCTGTATTGGTAAAGCGGACCCGGATATTATCATCGATATTGAATTTACGGTTGAGGGCAATCCCGATAAACAGTTCCATGCAGGCACGGGCTTCTTTCCCGGTATAGAGGGGTTCAACCGGTTCAAAACCTTTGGCAACCCTTCGTTTGTTGAACCATTTCACGTCTGATTCCTGGATATGTGCACTGTCGGCCAGCATAATGGAACAGAGGTCGCGTGTGGCGTCTGTGCATACCACCGATCCGCGGAATCCGAGTTTATAGGCATAGGGGATGAGGCCTGAATGGTCAATATGGGCATGGCTGAGTATGATATGGTCAAGGGTGGCGGGATCAAATCCCAGCTTACGGTTCATGGCATCTGTTTCAAGACCTTTGCCCTGGAACATACCGCAATCGAGGAGGATTTTTTTACCGCTGTCAGTGGTTATCAGGTGTTTGCTACCTGTTACCTCACGGGCAGCACCCAGAAATTGTATTTTCATAGCCGATATTTGTTTAGTTAGTAAGGATAGGTTTTAATCAGGCTAAAAGTAACTAAAATTTAGCAATTTTTTAAATAGACATCTGACATCCGACATCTGACATCTGACATCTGACATCTGACATCCGACATCCGACATCTGACATCTGACATCTGACATCCGACATCTGACATCTGACATCTGACATCCGACATCCGACATCTGACATCCGACATCCGACATCTGACATCTGACATCATAGCCATTATGGTAATTTTTAAGCTAACCGGTAAGCGCGGTTATCATTCCTCCTTATCTTTGTCCGTCTTGTTTTGAAAAATCCCATGCTCATGGAAACAAAAGAAAATATCCTGGCCAGGCTTACTCTTCAGGCCCGTCAGGATTACATCTATTTAGCCGTTCATCTGGTAAAGAACATTGCTGCTAAGGAGGGTTTTACCGAAAAACAGCAGCTTCACCTGGAGACCATTACCGAAGAAGCCTGCCTGAACGTGATCCAGCATGCCTTCGAACCCGGGGATGACGGCAGCTTTGACCTGTATGTCATCCGCCCGGCCGGAAGGATAGTGATTGCTATTGAAGACAAAGGACTTCCTTTCGACCAAGCCGCACTGGAAGGCGGACAGCAGGAGGGGCTGGGATTACGGTTGATGAAAGGGCTGGCTGATGAAGTCAGGTTCTATAACCTCGGGAAAAAAGGCAAAAGAGTTGAGCTGGTGAAGTATCTTCCTATGGAGGACCCGGCCACATTGATGACCGATGATGACCGCAAGATAATTGAAAACAAGGAAGTGTTGTCGGTTGAACCGGTTTCCTTCAGGATGATGACCCCGGCTGATGCTACCGGCCTTACCCGCTGTGTTTATCGTACCTATGGTTACAGCTACGGCGCCGATTATATATATAATCCACCGGAAGTAAGAGAAATGCTGGCTTCCGGCATCATTGAGTCGTTTCTTGCGGTAACCACGGCAGATCTGATCGTGGGTCACCTGGCCCTGATCTATCACAAGCTGGGTGCGATGGTTGCAGAAAGTGGCCAGGCAGTGGTCGACAACCGTTTCAGGGGTAGGAAACTGTTCGAGAAAATGAAAACTATTCTTCTTGATTATGCCCGGAAAAAGGGCTTGTATGGAGTGTACAGCGAGGCAATTACTTCCCATCCATACTCCCAGAAAGGAAATATCGCACTGGGAGCCGTAGAAACGGGTTTTTTGCTGGGTTATGCTCCGGAAACGGTTTCCATTAAAACCATTGAAGCCAAATCAAAAGAAATGCGCATCTCGGGTTTGCTCTATTACTTGAAAACTAATGAGGAACCTTTTCGTACCCTCTATGTTCCGGAAAACCACAAACACATACTTACTCATCTGATCAGCAGAATCAAGCTGAACCGTGAGATAGGGGTCCCGGGATCCTTGCCTGAACTGCCGCCCAATTCCATCGTAAATAGCAAGATCAGACCGGAATGGGGACACGCCTTTATTTCTGTGGCGGTTTACGGGAATGACTTTGAACCCGCCATGAAATCGCTCATCCGTGAGATCAGGAACCAGAAGATATCGGCGATCTTTCTCGACTTGCCACTCTGCAGCAGGCATACACCGCATTTTTATTCGGAAATGGAGAAAATGGGATTTTCTTTCAGCTGCTTTATCCCTGAATATGAAGAAGGTGATGTGATCAGGATGCAATATCTCAATAATATTTTGATCGACCCTGAGAAGATCTCGGTTGCTTCTGATTTTGGAAAGGAAATACTGTCCTATATTATGAACGATCTGAAAAACTAATCAATATCTAAGTACAGACCAAGGGGTCATAGTCCTTTATCATATGGTTGGTCCAGTCTTTTACAGATTATCAGGGTTTGGTCGTCTTTCTGGGCAATTGGTTCCATGAAACGCTGAACCTCTTCCCTGACACGATTGATGATGTCACTCGCCGGATAGTTGCGGAACCTGCGAACTATTTCGAGCATCCTGCTAATGCCAAACTCTTGTGACCCTATGTCGTTCGCTTCCGGAATCCCATCGGTCAGGAATATCGCTATAAATCCGGGTTCTAGCCTGACGGGCTCGGTAAGGCTGAAGACTGGATTGGGAAGAATACCAATGGGTACGTCATTGGTAGAGGGTACATCAAGGATACGTCCCTCCCGGTCCATAATAAAAACCGGCCAGTTTCCGGCATTGGCCCATTTGAGGATGTGGAGCTTCGGGTCCAGGTTGGCAAGGAACATGGTGATGAAGTTATTATCTTCTGCAAGGTCCGGTACCACCAGCTCATTCAGCTTGCTCAGCATAAGCCGGGGTTCGGAATGGTAATGGGTGATCAGTCGCAGGTAGGCCCTGACATCAGTCATGATCAGTGCAGGACCCATTCCATGACCAGAGACGTCGGCAACTAATATGGTAGTCGTATTGTCAGGCATAGTGATATAATCGAAATAGTCCCCGCTCATAGTCTCAGCCGGAAACACCGCACCGGCAATGTCATAACCTGATATTTTTGGGGACTGCGAAGGGAAAAGGTTTTTCTGGACCAATCCTGCCAGGCGTTGCTCGGTCTCCTGTTCCTGCAGCCGTATCCGCTCTGTCATGTCTTTGAGAACAGAAACGAAATTCGTGATATTACCAAGGTGGTCTTTCATCGGGGTAATGGTCTGCTCAACCACTAGCAAGGCACCGTCATGCCTCCTGTTCACTGTCTGGGCGCGGAAGGTTTCACCACTGAGGATGGTTGACCACATGCGCTGGTAGTATTCAAGGGGCATTGTCCCTGATTTAAGGATGCCCGGCGTTTTGCCCAGGGCTTCTGCACCCGTATAACCGGTGATGTGCTCAAACCCGGGATTCACATATTCAATGATCCCATTGCTGTTGGTGATAAAGACCGCATCGGCCGTCTGTTCAACGGCACTTGAGAGTTTTTTCAGTTCATTGTTGACCGCCCGTTTGGCTGTCACATCCTCAATAATGGATAAAACAAGGTCGGGTTCAACCCATATATAATTGATAACCAGGTCTTTTACTTCTACGGTAGTCCGTAGGTGGTATCCCGGCAACTCACGGTTGAAACGGCTTTTTTCACGGTAACACCTTTCAATATCATTCCTGAAAATGCCACCTTCAGGATACAGAAAATGAAGACTCTGACCGATAAAATTTCTCAGCATGGAATGGGTCAGGGCTTGGTCGGCATCGTTGCATTCGAATAAAATGAAATCATCTCCCTTACGCTGCCAGAAGTATGAGGGAATGGGAAATGCCCTGAAAAGGGTTTCAAACCTTTTCTCGTTTAAACTGAGGGTAGCTTCTGTGGCTATCCTGGTAGTAAATTCTGCATCAGCATTCATCCCCGCCTTAGCTTCCGGCTTCCTTTGGCAGGGTCCGGGAATCTGAGTTTCTGGTTTCATTTTACTGGTGATATCATAGTACTTAACAGTTTGAAGATATAATAGTTAATGGCTTAACAATAATTTAAGAAGAAGTCAGAAATTATCGTAAAAGATCTCACATCAGACATCTCACATCTCACATCTCACATCTGACATCTCACATCTGACATCTCACATCTGACATCTCACATCTCACATCAGACATCTCACATCTGATCTGACATCTGACATCTGACATCTGACATCTGACATCTGACATCTGACATCTGACATCTGACATTAAAAGCTGAGCGTAAACGAATTATCGTATCCTGTATAGATCAGGACCCCGTGCTGCAGAACATCCCGCCCGATCAGGCATTGAATATGCTGACCTTTTAAGGGAGCTTCCGTCACAACGATAGAAGCGATGTTTACATTATTGGGGAAAACCAGTTGAATATCAAACTGATAACAGCTTACATGCGTAGAGGAAGGGGTATTTATCATGGTGGTTCCCACTGGGTTAATTCCCAGAGAGGCGGCGAAACCCTGACTGATCACCGTTCCCGATGCCCCGGTATCGATCATGGCTAAAACCTTGATAGCCTTGGTAGCTGAGGGACTGATACCCATGGTTTGAAGAAATAATACCGAAGGTGTCAGCATCACTTCAATCACCGGACCCAGTTGCTGAAGATTCGGAAGTCTTTGTGTAAATGATGGCATGGTTCAGGCTAATAAGTAGTTGTTGGTAAAGTTCATCGGCTGTTGGGTCACAATGATCTGCCTGACAAAAAACGGCTGGTCTCTGAACTTCTCATATCCGGCTTTCAGCGCATCTGCCATAGCGGCATATGTTCCGTAAATCTGATCCTCTTTAATAAGAACAAACTTTCCCGAATCGGTTTTGATCAGCTCGGGCAGTTTTTGCTCAAACGTTTTGGTTTCTGTTTCCAACATGGTGTTGTATTTGGTGTGCCTTTAACAAAGGTAGAGATTTCCGTCATCTCTCATCCGACATTATTTTACTCATTGCCGGAGGTGAAAAGCGGTAAGATTCGATACCTTTTAAGAATTGTCATTCTTTAACAAATTTGAAAGTTCCGGTATATTCATCACCTTCCAACTTAATGAAATAGAACCCCGGACTTAGAAATGACAGGTCAGGTAAAACTATAGGATTGTTTGCAACAATCAGATTTTCAATCAATTTGCGTATCAGTTTTCCTTGTGGATTAATAATACTGATGGAGAGTTTCCCCAATAATCCTGTTTTTTCATTTAACAGAAGGTAACACATTTCCCTTGCCGGGTTAGGAAAAAGCAGGGAACCGGATTCATTCCTTTCATCCTGATTTAAACCCACTGTGCTGCTGTCCATAAAAAAGACACCATCCCCTGTGCAGCAGAAAATCTTTATTGAACTCAGAATCGGATTAATCTTGAATTTAAAGATGTGCCAGTTGGTGAGACCGTTGTTACAGGGTACCGGTGTTAAACTGGCCGGATTCCAGAAGGCGACACCAGCGATATTCGAGATAGGGTGGTCCCAACCCAGAAAAATGTGATGCATCACATCGGTTCCGACTGCGTTTATGTAATCTGAGAAAAACAAATTGTTCCAATTCATTCCCCAATCGCTTGATTCCCAAAGACCTGAAGAGTTGGAAATGCCCGGAAAGATCCCATAGCCATGACCGCTTATTTCATCGAAGATAATGTCGCTAAGGGGTGGGGCATTGACCGAGAGATTCCAAGTAATACCACCATCAGTGGAAAGGGCCAGGTGGTTTGAACTGCTGTCGGAAAAGGAAACCGCACAAAACAAGGGTGGGACCACAGTCATGGTTTTACAATCTTTCCCTTCAAAAAAAGGTATTGCTGTCCAGGTATGACCATCAAGCGATTTTAATAATCCTGTCTGATGTCCGGCCACATAAAAACCCAGCGGGTTCCATACAATAAAATGAGGTTTGTAACACCATTCCAGAACCGTAAACTGCTGTGTGACTGTGTTGAACGAATAGATCCCATCAGAAAAACTACCATTCCCCTGTACCAGGAAAAAACTATCGGCACTGAAGTTCCCAAGGGCATCCCAAACGGGTAGTCCACCATATGAATAATAGCTTGAGTTTGCACCCGCCACATCAGTAACATAGAGGCCATCACTGCTGCAAATCACAGTATGGCCCTGTTGATCAGCATTAAAACAAACATTGTTGGCAGTTATTCCTGAAGGACCGTAGTGGATCCAGTCGTTACCTGTGGCATACCGGGCTCCAAAAAGAATTATAAGGGTAAAAATAAATCTTTTCATTTGTTAATAATTTTGATTTTAATGGTCAAATGGAATACCCATGTGGTTATTATCATCTCTGTTGGTGAGTGCAAACTCATGGGAATTTCATGACATTACTTTTTATACGGTATCATAAAGATACATAAAAATCAAAATTTCCGGAGATCAAACGTGAGATGTGAGATGTCAGATGTGAGATGTAAGATGTCAGATGTATGATGTGTGATGTAAAAAAAATATTGCGAAATTTTTCCATTTTAGGTTGATTTTTCATCTATATGTGAAAACGTAGCGATGGATTCCTATAAAATAAATTTCCAGCAAAGGATTTTAGTTTTGATCAGGAAGGTGATACTATTTACAAGAAAGCTACCTAATACTATTGAATGCCAGGTTGTTAAGAGACAACTTATTCGGAGTATAACCTCTGTCGGAGCCAATTATAATGCTGCTTGCCGGGCAAGGTCAAAACCGGATTACATTCATAAACTTCACATTGTTGAGGAGGAATGTGATGAAAGTATATATTGGATAAAATTACTATGTTACCTGGAAATATCTGGGTGTAAAAGCATTGATATTGAACAAATTATAAACGAAATGAATCAAATTTTATCTATAATAATAGCGACCTTGAAAACATTACAAAAAAGTGGAAATCAATAAACTTCTAACATCCTGCATCCGACATCTCACATCTCACATCTTACATCTGACATCTTACATCTCACATCTGACATCTGACATCTGACATCTGACAACTGCCAAGCGAGTCCCGAACAACAAAAACAAAGCGAGAATGAACCAAGTACTTCTCAGGACTCATGCTCATTCTCGCCATGTTTTTGTGACCCCGGCGGGATTCGAACCCACGACCCGCAGCTTAGAAGGCTGCTGCTCTATCCAGCTGAGCTACGAGGCCTGCTATCTTCATCAGCAGGGCTATAATGCCGGGACTGAAATATTGTGTCGGGGTAGTAAGATTCGAACTTACGATCTCCTGCTCCCAAAGCAGGCGCGATAACCGGGCTTCGCTATACCCCGTACTGGGTTTGGGTTTGGGTGTGGGTGTGGGTGTTAGGGTTTGTATGTATTTTTTGAATAACTGCGGTACATACCGAGTAACATTTTTGAGATTGACTCATAAGCGTTATACATATCTGTAAACGTCTGATCATCAATCTTCTGCATATCTTTTAACAGGTTTAGGATAGCTACAGATTCAAATGCACTTCCCCTCGATATAGTAAGGAAATGTTGCTTATCTGCTTCTGTCATCCTGCCTGTTCCTTCTGCTAGGTTGAGGTAAATGCTCAAATTGGCACGTTTCCACTGATCGGCAATGTATTTGTCCAAACCTGGTGATGATTCAATAAATGAAAGAACTTTTATTGTCTGATCTTTAAGAATCTTGTATAAATCCAATTTCTCGAAATCAAACATAGCTTATAACTTTTTTCACTCACACTCTCACACAATCAAACTCAAACTTAGTCGCGGAGAAGGGGGGATTCGAACCCCCGGTAGGGTTTCCCCTACGACAGTTTAGCAAACTGTTGGTTTAAGCCACTCACCCACCTCTCCTGAAATGGGATGGCAAAAGTACAAAAAGGTTTAACAAGTCCAAGTGATGCTAAAAAAAAAGTTTGGTTTTTCTTTTGAAATTGGAATTAACTTTGCATCGATAGAAGGTTATGAGGGTTATGAGGGTTATAGAGGTTATGAATGAAATACAGCTCTCCCCCTCTCTTAAGGAGAGGGGGCCGGGGGGTGAGGCCTTCAGGGCGATGAAGCTGGTGAATATGATAAAGTGATAAAGTAATGAAAAGAATGTATTTTATATTATTGGTATTCAGTGTTTTAATACCATTTGGCGTACTTGGACAAGAGGAGGGTCTCGACAATTATGCTGAAAGGGCAAACATCAAGATCAACAGGATATCAAACTGCAAGTACCTGAAAATGGGTGAATCGAAAACGATCGGGGTGATCAGGAAGATACTTGAATATGACAGGAATGGATTCCTGGTGAAGAAGACCTGGTATGCTGGTGATGGAATTAACTCAAGCATAACCACTTATCAGTACAATGAAAACGGAAGGGTTGCTGTTTCGGTTGAAATACAGAAACCCATGGAGGAGGAATACCCTGTTTATACGTATACACACCGGTATACTTATGACGAAAGGGGAAACCTCTTATCCAATGAGTTGAAAAAAACCGCCTATGTGGTTTTTCATTCACACACTAACCTGGATTCAAGCATTACGCTTTCTGCCTGGAAGTATGATTCTCTGAACCGTGTCATTTATAAGGAGAAAAAAGAATCCTCCGGTAAGGTGACTTTTACCAAAACTCAATATGTTGACCGGCCTGGTGAAGTGGTTATAACAACCATCAAATCAGATGGAACCTTCGAAAAAACAGTCAAGAAGTTCAACCAGCAGAACAAGCCTGCAGAAATAACTTATTATGATTCAAGGGATAAGCTATTGTATACATTGGTGAATGTTTATAACGAAAGGGGAAATCTTACTAAGGAAAGGATATGTTATCCTGAAAAGGACTGCCAAGATAATACCCGGTATTTTTTCAATACCAGGAATTTGCTGGTTGAGAAGATCTATAGCAATTCGATGAAGGAGAATTATAAATACGATGCCAAGGGATATGTGGTCGAGTATATAAAGTCGATGTGGAACAATAAGAAACAGGATTTCGAAATTGTGAATAAAGAGGCAAGGACATACGAATACTGGAAATAAACCGAGGTTATTCTTCAATTTTCACACTGTAGATACCCTTGATATCCGGCATTATCAGCCTGCATCTCTTAATCTGGTTGACCATGGATTCATCGAAAGGTGTTTCAACTTTGATATAGTTCTCTGTGAATCCATGCATAATACCCTGGTCATTGTTCGATTCAAACAGCACATTGAACGTTTTACCCTGATTCTCAAGGTAAAACCGGCTCTTTTTTATGTCTGACAACTGTTGCAATTGATGCCCCCTGCTTTTAATGATCATACTGTCCACAGGGTAGGGGAGGGTTGCGGCAAGGGTGCCTGGTCTGGATGAAAAAGTGAATACATGGACGTAAGAGATGGGCAATGTCTCCACCAGTTCACAGGTAAGCCGGAAATCTTCCTCAGTTTCTCCGGGGAATCCCACGATCACATCGGCTGCGATACAGGCCAGGGGCATGAGTTCTTTTATCCTTAGAACCCGGTCGGCGAAAAGGGAAGCAGCGTATTTACGCTTCATCAGCTTTAGAATATGATCGGATCCTGACTGTAAAGGGATATGAAAATGAGGCAATATCCTTTTTGAATCTGAAACAAAACGGATGATGTCATCTGACAGCAAATCAGGCTCTATGGAAGAGATACGGATCCTTGGGATGCGGTTGATCTCTTCCAGCGCTTGCAATAGTTCGTAGAAGGTTTCCCCTGTTTTTTTACCGAAATCGCCAATGTTTACTCCGGTAAGAATGATCTCCTTAATCCCATGTCTTAATGAATCGCTCACAATATCAAGCACTTCCGACACTGAACCTGAACGACTCCGGCCCCTGGCAAAGGGAATGGTACAATAACTGCAGAAATAATCGCAGCCATCCTGTATCTTCACAAACGACCGCGTACGGTCGCCGGAGGAAAAGGAGGGGATAAACAGGGTATTGCTGGCTTCCGCGGTATCCAGGTGAGTGGTCTCTTCCCGGTTACCAGTCAAACGGTCAAACAATTCGAATTTAGTGGTGCTTCCCAGGATGAAACTGACTCCTTCCATCTTCTTTATTTCTGACGGCTTCAGTTGAGAGAAACATCCCACTACTGCGATGGATGCCTGCGGATTACTTTTATGGGCTTGTTTTATAGCCAGTTTGCATTTTTTTTCTGCAGTACCGGTTACAGAACAGGTGTTTATGACATAAATTTCGGCCTTATCCCTGAAATCAACCACTTCATAACCCCCTTCCCTGAATTGACGGGCAATGGAAGAGGTTTCGGAGTAATTGAGCTTGCAACCGAAAGTTTGGAAGGCGATGGTTGGTTTCATGCGACAAAGATAAGTGATTAAGGTGATTGAGGTGATAATTTTGGTATGAAGCCCTCCCCCTCTCTTCAGGAGAGGGGGCCGGGGGGGTGAGGCCTTCAGGGCGATGAAGGTTATGGGGTTATGAGGTTTTTAGTTATTTTTGGGATATGGAAAGAATAAAGGGGTTTATTCCGCTGTCGGAACTGGCAGATCTGATAGAGAACCTGGTAAAGGATGCTTTTTACAATCAGTCCTACTGGGTAGTGGCGGAGACAAGTGATGTGAAGAACTATCCGGACAGGGGATATTGTTTTGTCACTCTTGTTGAAAAGGAAGGAAAAGACACCCTTGCCAGGCTGGAAGGAGTGATATGGTCAAAGCAATACCACATTATCCGTGAGTTCGAGGTAGCCTCGGGGATAAGGTTCGACAAGAATATCAGGCTGTTGCTGAAAGTGATGGTGGATTTTTCCGCCCAATACGGACTGAAACTGATCATCCAGGATATTGACCCTTCATTTTCCATCGGTAACCTTGAACTGGAGAAGAAAAAGATACTCAACCGCCTGCTTGCTGAGAATCCTGATGTAATCCATTACGTGGACGGGAACTATATCACTGTAAACAAAAGGCTGACTCTTCCATTAGCCCTTCAGCGTATTGCCCTGCTTACGGCTCCCCAATCCGACGGACTGAGGGATTTCAGACACGAACTGGAGGAAAATCCGTATGGATACCGCTTTATTATTGACGAATACCTGACCCAGATACAGGGCAGACGGGCTGAATACCAGATCGTTGACCAACTGGAGGCCATTGCAAGGCTTAAAAACAGGTATGACATTGCAGTGATAGCACGGGGAGGGGGATCCCAGCTTGACTTCGGGCCTTTCGACACCTATGAGGCAGGTCTTGCTGTGGCGGGTTTCAATCTTCCGCTGATCACAGGCATTGGGCACGAACGCAATGTAAGCATTGTAGACATGATGAGCCTTTTGCCGGT
>JAPLDE010000024.1 GCA_026391855.1 Bacteroidota bacterium
GAAAGCCCTGAAGGCACACCCGGGTGACCCTGAGGTGCTGAAATTCCTCGGAGTCGCCTTTTACCAGCTGAAGCAATATCCCAAATCGTTGGAATATTTTTCTGAAGCAGCCAAAGCCAAACCCGAAGATACTGAGATCATTAAAAACATTGAAGCGGTAAAGAGCCTGCTGAAGTAACTCTTTACCGCCCCATTGAGGGTTATTGTGTCCGGTTGTTCAGGTGTTCATGTGCTCAAGTGTAATTGGCACACAGGCATATTGAACATTTGGCACATCGGATGATTTATCTGGTTTTCATCATACGCCTGTAAATCCTGTTCGACTTGTTGCGTTTTATCCGTATCTTCATGGTATAAGCGATCAAATACATGGCCGGGACAAAGATCAGGGTAAGGAAGGTGGCAAAACTTAGCCCGAAGATCATGGTCCAGGACAAAGATCCCCAGAATGCCGCATTATCACCGCCAAAATGAAGATGTGGGTTTAATTCGGTAAACATAGTCACAAAATTGATATTCATCCCCACAGCAAGAGGAATGAGACCCAGCATAGTGGCTGTAGCCGTAAGGACAACGGGAGTGATCCTTGTTTTTCCCGCCTGGATAATGGCCTGACGGGTTTTTAAGCCCCTCTCTTTCAACACATCTGTAAATTCCACTATTAATATCCCGTTCCTCACAACAATTCCTGCCAGTGCAACAATACCCATCCCGGTCATAATAATGGATATGCTCATCTTAAAAATAACAATACCCAGTAATACTCCTATGATGCTGAATATGACCTCACTAAGAATAATAACGGTTTTACTGATAGAATTAAACTGGGTGATCAGGATAAAAAAGATCAGGCTGAGTGCGATGATCATGGCTTTAGTCAGGAAGGCCGATGATTCCTTCTGGTCATCCTGTTCCCCGGTCAGGGAGAACTCAACTCCGTCTTTTTTCGGGAAGGTTTGGGAGATCTGTTTGATCTTCTGTACAATTTCATTGGCTGTATAACCCGGCAATACTTCAGAGGAAATGGTGATCACCCGCTTGAGGTTCTTTCTCTTGATGCTTCCATATGAATCTTTATACAACACCTTGGCCACCGATGAAAGCGGTATCTGGCGCATCTGTCCGGAATTCATGTCACGATAGGTGATCTTCAGGTTGATCAGTTCATCCACATTTTTCCTTGTTTTTTCATCATACCTGAGCTGAATTGGGTATTCATCTTCCAGTTCCTTATACTTGGAGATTTCTTTGCCATAGACGGCCGAGCGTATCTCCATAGCGATCTGTCCGGTGCTTAACCCTTCACGGTTAGCCCTCTCCCTGTCTATCTGGATGATGATCTCTGGTTTGTTGTTTCTGAAATCAGATGTAAGCTCCTGTATGCCAGGTATTTGAAGTGAATCAAGGTATTGTTTGAAATGATTGGCATCGGTAATCAGGTCTTCCAGATTGTCCCCGCTGACCTCAATATTGATAGGTTTACCCGTTGGCGGGCCCATCCGGTTTTTCTCTACAGTTATAATGGCACCGGGTATTCCTTTTACACATTCCTGTATTCTATCCAGGTAATTATTGGTGGGAGGCCCGGTTCTGAATTTATACTCGATAAAATTAATGGCGATCTTTCCTTTTTCAGGGCTGGTCGACCTGTCGAAACTCATCCCGCCGCTGGCACCCAAGGCAACATTGGAAATGATTGACTCCACATCAGGGTTATTCTCCCCAAGCGCCTGGTTTACCCTGCCTTCCAGCACACGGGTGATGGAATCGGTTACCAGAATATCTGTCCCCATCGGCATTTCAAGTAGCACATTAATGCTGTTTGGCTGATTATCAGGGAAAAATCTGACTTTTGGCTTGGCAATCCCGGTAATAAATATGGTAATGAAAAATAATGCAATAATAGTGGTCAGCAGTATATAAGGAATTTTTCCATGGATAAAAAACATCAGTTGTTTCTCATAGATTTTCAAAATTCCCGGCCAGCCTTTTTCTCTCCACCAGATAATGGCATTTTTTAATAAAAAACGGTATAATACGTTCAGTATCAGTGCAAAAAACATAACATTTCCCATTCCGGGCCAGTGGAAAATGTGGAAAAGTATACCCATCATTATTAAAATAACAGAGGAAACCTTCAGTTTTTTCTTGTTTATTACATGCTCCTGTGTTTCATATTCATGTTTCATGAACGTAACTGCAAAAACAGGATTGATAATATAGGCCACGAACAAGGAAGCAAAAAGCGTAACGATCAATGTAACAGGCATATAATGCATAAACTTTCCGACTATACCCGGCCAGAAGGCCAGGGGAAAGAAGGGTGCCAGGGTAGTTAACGTCCCTGATAAAATAGGTAGAAATACTTCTCCGGCAGCTTGTTTGGCTGCTTTAACAATATCCGTCTCAGTACGGTGAATACGATGGGTGTTTTCAATGACTACGATCGCATCATCAACAATGATCCCCAGGGCAAAGATAAAAGAGAACATGACGATCATGTTCATGGTAAAGCCCATTCCGGGCATCAGGATAAAGGCCACAAAACAGGAAAGCGGAACAGACATGGCGACGAAGAAGGCATTGTTCAATCCCATAAAGAACATCAGCACCACCACGACCAGGATAAATCCGATAATGATGGTGTTGTTCAGTTCTTCCAGTATATTACGGGTGAACCTGGCCTGTTCACCGCTGATGTTGACTTTCAGATCCTGGGGAAAAACATTCTTTTTCAGGTCACCGTTCAGGAGTTCTTTGATCTTATCCGAGGCATCCAGTAGGTTCTTACCACTTTTTTTTATAATGTTAAGTGTGATGACATTTTTTCCACTGATACGGGCAAAACTCTCCTGTTCTTTAACGGTGTCTTTAACCTCGGCAATATCTCTCATATAAATGAGTGCTCCACCTGTAGATTTGAAGGCAATATCTTTAATTATCTCAGGGTTAGTGAATTGACCCTCAACTCTAAGCGATCGTTTCATACCAGAGGTGGCAATATTGCCTCCTGAAACCGTAACATTTTCGCTGGCTATGGCTCTTTCAATATCGCTCAGGGTAACACCTGCTGCCTGCATGCGGTACATATCAACATTGATCTGTATTTCCCTGTCCAGGGCCCCTACAATATCTACACGGGTGATCTCACTCAGCGATTCAATCTTGTCCTGCACCTTCTCGGCCACTTTCTTCAGCCTGTTCAGGTCATAATCACCATACAACTGGATATACATGATGGGGATTTCCGAAAAGTCAATTTCCATGACGGAAGGATCGGCAGGAAGGTTATTCGGCAGATCGGCCTTGGATTTGTCAACGGCATCCTTAACCCTTTGCTTGGCTTCTGCAACATCAATGTTGGTGTTAAATTCCACCACAATACTTGAAAAGTCCTGAAGGGAAGTACTGGTTACCTTTTTCACATCGGCAATCGACTTGATTTGCTTTTCAATAGGCCGGGTAACCAGGTTTTCCATGTCGGAAGGAGAGGTCCCGGGGTAGGGAGTACTTACCAGTACAGTGGGGATGATTATTTCAGGAATTTGTTCCTTAGGTATGGTGATATAACTGAAAATACCCAGCAGCGTGATCAAAACGGTGAGCACATATATGCTCGATTTATTATCGATCGACCAGCTTGTTGGCCTGAATTCTTTTATCTTGGCTAACTTCATGATAGAAAGGTTTAGTAAGTTGATAATAAGCTGGCTATAGTTAGTAATTCAGGATTTGTCCTTCGTTCAGATCCTGGTAACCTAAGGTGATGACTTTATCACCGACCTTCAGACCGCTGGGAATTTCAATCATCCCGCTATACGAAACACTCTCTGTTACAGGAACTTTATGAGCAATCTTATGACCATTCTGTTCAAGCGCCACAAATACATATTTACCATTTACATCTTTTTGGAGGGCGTTAACTGGAACTACCACTGTTTCAGCAACATGGTAATCATTGATCTTAACTACTGCTATCATATTAGCTTTCATTTGCAACTGGCCCGGGTCAAACTTAGCCTCCACCTGGAAGGTCCGGTTGATTGGATTGATAAACCGGCTGGCAAAATTCAGACTGGCCCCCACTTCTTTCTGATAATCAGGGAAATAAATCTGAACCTTGTCACCACTGTTAACTTTCGGAGCATAGGCTTCGGCCAGGTCGGCCACTATCTTGGTCTTCGAAAAATTGATCACCCTGAAAGCCACCAATGCCGGTGATATCATCTGTCCAACCTTTATGGGGATCTCTTCAACAGACCCGCTGATAGGCGAAACTATCCTGTTCATATCCAACTGCTCCTGGGTGGTCTTGATTTGATTCTCAAGGCTTTCCTTGTTATTCTTGGCTGTCAGGTATTGGATTTCTGAACCGATCTTCTGATCCCACAGATTCTTCTGCTTATTATATATATTGGTTGCAAAGGCAAGCTGGTCCTGTAGTTGGACAAGCGCCTTCTTCTGAACTTCGGTATCCAGTTCCGCCAGCACCTGGCCTTTTTTAACAGATTGTCCTTCAACAACTTTTATCGATATTACCACACCCTGACCACGGGGGTTTACAACCACATTTTCTTCTCCGTCAACTTTCCCCTGGATTTCTATGTAATGATTAAAAGGCTGAAGAACCACGGCGGTAATGGCCACATCCCTGACCTTCATCTTTGAACCCAGGGTAGTATCAGTGGCGGCAATTTCCTGCTGGAGCTTACTGATTTGTTCTGAAATCTTGTCATGCTCCTTCATTAACCGGGCAAGTTCTTCTTTTTTATCTGTTGATTTTTGGCAACCCCATACCAATATGATAAGGCTGATTATGAATGCTATTTTTTTCATTTTATTGATTTTTAAACTGTTGAATGTGGTTGATTAATAGTTGTTGATAGCTTTATCGTATTTGTTCCTGGCATTCAGTAGATCGAAAATTGCGGAAAAATAATTACTTTGGGTCGTTAAATACTGGTTATAAGCCTGTGTTAAGTCCAATGAAGTTGATAAGCCTTCTTTAAATTTTTTATTGGTTTTCTGATAGATGTTTTCGGCAAGTTTCAGGTTATCAGTCTCTTTGTTGAACTTATCCAGAGCAGTATTAAAACTGGTACGCGATTGTTCGGCATCCAGCACCAATCCCTGGGCAACCTGTTCCTTTGCCAGTTTTGCCTTGTCGAGGCTAAGCCTGGCTTGCTGGACCTTGGCATGTTTCATAAAGCTGCTGAAAATAGGAACATCCATCTGCACCCCGATAATGGTGGTTGGATACCACAACCCGGTACTACCGCCTTCGGTGAAGTTGAATTTATCACGCATAGCCTTTTGCTGATAGGTGAAAAACCCTGACACAACGGGAAGGTAGTTCGATTGTTCACGTTTATAATTGAGCCATTGGAGCTTTTCCTGCGTTTCCATCATTTTGTAATCGATATGATTATTCAGGTTCAGTCCGGTTTGAAGAATGGGGTCAAGCTTCATCTGTGACAGAAGCCCCTTCAGGCTGTCCCTGGCAATAATCGTGGAGTTAACATCCAGACCCATCTGGAACTTAAGCAGTTTGTCGACAACCTCAATCTGACGGTCAAGGGCACTGATGGCATTTTTCAGGTTAGTCAGGTTTAGCTGCATCTGGTCCACATTCATGTCCTCAACAAAACCGTTTTTAAACATTTCCTGGGTTTCAAACAATGTCCTTTCCATAATGGAAACACCCTCCTGAAGGATTTTACGGTTTTCGGTGGTAACAACCAGCAGATAATAGGTATTGGCTACTGTCTGGCGGGTTTCAATATCCGACTTGTCCTTCGACTGGTTGGTCATCTTGTAGAAAGTCTTAACAGCCTGTAAGCCAACTATATACTGTCCGTTAAAGATCAATTGGGAAAGGGTCCCACCAATGCTCAGGTTATGCTGGGTCCCGAATTTTGCCGCGAAATACTGGTTAGCAGGTATATCTGTAGTAGGATTCAGGCCGAACAGGTGTTCATTGACTCCGACCACGGCAGGGGTGATGAAGTCAGGTAAAAGAGTGGTAGGGACATCAAGCATGTCCTGGTACTGGATACTTCCATTGATCTGGGGTAATCCAATGGCAGTCGTCTCCCAAACTTTTTCATGAGCAATCTTAAGGTCCAGAGCCGCATTCCGCGAGGCATAACTATTCTGGACTGCATAATCCTGGGCCTCCTTTAAACTGAAGGACTTTATCTCCTGCCCATGGATATTTCCTCCGGATAATAAACCCAGCAACATCAACATCCCTGTCAATGGGTGGGTTTTTCTCACAAGTGTCATAAGTAGTAACATGTTTATTAACGATTTAGATAAGGTAGTTGTGAAATTTTATAACGGATCAATATTAATTTTATATAAACTTAGAAATTGTCTATTTGTTCAGGCCTTTGATCTTTTCGTAATATTCCAGTCCCTGCTGATTGACAATTCCCCTGATGTGGCTGTCGAACATGGTCTGAAAAACCTTCTCGAAACTAACTTCACCACTGTTTAGCATCTCCAATCCGTGAAGCTCCTGCATATTTTGAACATATAATTGAGTAATTACCTCAATATCAATATTTTGTCTGTACAACCCTTGTTCAATGCCTGATTTCAGGTTACAACGAAGGCCTTTTGCCACACTCTGTTTCTTTATGTCGAAGAAATTCCTGAAAAGATCAGGGTAGTATTTCTGCAATTCAAAAATTAATATGGGTTTGTAGCCTTTCATGTTTTCACATACAAGCTGGCTGATCGATAACAACACATCAATGGCATTTTTGCCTTTCCAGTCCTGTTCAACGACTATATTCTTTTCAGCGAGGTGGTGGTATTCAAGGATTTTCTGGATAAGATCCGCCTTATTCTCAACATATTGATAGAGTGTCTTTTTCGACATCCCCAGTTCCCTGCTGATATCATCCATCGATACATTTCTGATCCCGTATTGCTGAAAAATCCGACCCGATTCCTTCAGTATGAAAATGAGTTTCTCTTCCGTCATATGCCTACTTCTCCAAACTCATGGATTTTTTTTTGTTTTCATAATACTCAAGTCCCTCAGGGGTGGCGATGCTTCTGACAAAATTGTCGATGGTGTAGCTGAAAAGCAATTCAAAGGAAAACTTTGCCGAGGGAAAGTATTCGGGGTTATGAATGTCCATCAGCCTGGCCATGTATAACCTGGCCACCAGCTCCACACTCAGGTCGTTACGGTAAACCCCCTGCTGTATTCCTTTTTCTATGTTGATCTTCATTTTATCGAAAATGAAGTCGTATTTGTCCTCAATGTGCTTCTGGTATATCTCCGGGTAATACTTTCTAAGGTCAACGGTGAGCGAAGGGTTGATATCCTGGAAACGGTTGCTCATCTCCTTGCTGACCACAAAAAGTATATCGATGGCGTTGACTCCCTCAAAATCATGGGTCAGAAAAATAACCTTGAAACTATATCTCTCAAATTCAAGGGCTTTCTCAACAAGTTCTGTCTTGGTTTTTACATAGCCTTTAAGAATATTCGTTGGTACTTCCAGCTTTTCCGCTATTTTATCAAACGACATCCTGCGTACAGGATATTTGAACGAAAGCTCCCTGGTTCTTTCAAGAATTTGTTTGAATTGTTCGTCCATCTTGTGTTATTTAGTTAATAATCAAGAAGATAACCAATAATTATGGTTTTCTTTGAGGCTGCAAAGGAAAACAAAATACACACAGGAAACAATTACACCGAACAATGTTTCCAGTGTTTTTTGTTAAAGTATGTTAAATTTCCGGAATATAATAAGGTAATACCTGGATTTGTCTGATTATCAAACCATTAATCTAAAATGGTCACATAGTCACATCACTTGATAATAACCATCTCCCTCTTATCCATTGAGGTGCCACAGGAAAGCTGCAGAAAATACACTCCCGGTGAGAGCTTGTGTTTTGTGGCATCGAAGGTTTCAGTATGTTTTCCTGCTGGTCTGTTTTCGTTATTGATAAGAGTAACTACCTCTTTACCAAGAAGATTGACAATTTTTAGGGAAAGGCGGCAGGGTTGTTGGATAGTATAGGAAAGAGTAGTGGTTTGACGAAAAGGATTGGGAAAGATTTGGTCAATGTTGAAAAACGGGCTTAAGGGATGGTCAATTCCCATAGCCGAAACATCAACCAGGGCCGTGAAAATACTGGTGGTGTTATTGTCCATTCTTGTCCATATCGGTCTGACAATGTTGTCATGAGCAGCTACATTGGTGTAATCGCCAAAAAAAACGGAGGATACCGGCATAAAAGCAGACTCACTGATCCTGAAATTGATAAAGGTTTCCCCACCGTCTTTGGATACAGCCATATAAACATCTGTGGAATCATTGGCATAGTTCCGCCTGTCATAAAAAACAAAATACAGGTAACCGGTAACCTGGTCCACCGTCATCCAGGTAAAAAACTGCTGTTTACCGGCCGGGTCATCATTCACCCTTTTCGGCTGGCTCCATGTATTCCCGCTATCGGTCGATTTAACCAGCCAGATATCGGTATCTTCCGTACTGTTTCTCTGATCACTGAAGTTAATGTAAATATTGCCCCGGTAAGGACCATTGCTGAGGTCGCAGCAGGTCACCGGCATGCCGTTTGCCCGGTTAATACCCGGAATGGAGAAGTCCCAGCCACCCGGCTGATCACAAACATAAATATCCTGGTTCAGCCAGCTAATGCCTCCGTCAAGCGACCGGTCGAATAAAATGCCTGATGGTCCTGACCATGAAACATAGATCTCACCATTCGGCCCGACAGCAGGAACAGCACCTTCCACCGTGCTGTCACTGTCCATGCAGTCACCGGCCTGTCGGCTCAAACGGTTTACATTGGTCCAGGTATTGCCCTCGTCAGTTGATTTGGCAAAGAGAATGATCGTGCTGTCAAGGGGGTTATTACTTTGATAACTGTCAAATTGCGTCCAGCAGGCATACAACTCATTATTGTAAGGGTTTACCACAGCCCAATCCTTGTCTTGCGATTTTCCCTTCAAGTAGTATGTATAACTTCCTGACGACCAGGGTAATACCCCGCCGGTAAGGGTCTGGCAAACAATACGGTCGATAAAAGAAGGCCAGGGAGGTTCCGACAGGTGAAAGAAATGGAAATTCTGGTTGGTGTCAACCACCACACAGGGATCCCCAAAAACCCCATAGGGGGAAGTCAGGGCACCAACGGCCCAATTGGCACCCCCGTCAGTTGAAAGATAATACTGGTTAAGGTTGGCACCGGCCATCATTACTGCCGGGTTCTTCGGGCTGATACAGATCGCTGGTTCATTGGGATTGCCGCCATTCCATATGAAGATATTGGGGTGCTGGCAATACGTTGTTGTCAGAATTGAGAAAAAAGCAGATAAGGTGCTTATTATCAGACGTGTGTTTATATTCGGGTTCATAATGGAGAGGTCTTGTAGTTGAAGGTAATCAAAGATACGATTTCAGGTGACATTCGGGGAGGGTGGCTGGTCATTTGGGATGTCATCCAGCCGGTTTTACCGGGATGTCATCCAGCCGTGGTAATTTAGATGTCATCCAGACGATTTTATCGGGATGTCATCCAGCCTGGCTTGTTTGGATGTCATCCGAAAAACCTCTAATTTTGCGGTTAAAACAATAAGCCTATGAAAAACCGGTCTCTTTTCCTGTTGCCAGTCATTCTCCTTGTACTGGGCTCTTCTGCTTATCCCTGTACCAATCTCTTAATCACCAAAGGCGCCTCTAAAGACGGTTCTGTGATGATCGCCTATACAGCCGATTCACATGTGTTATATGGTGAGCTGTATTTCCGGTCGGCCGCTGACTATCCTGAAGGAGCCCTTCGTGACGTCTATGACTGGGATTCCGGAAAATTTCTGGGACGGATCAAACAAGTCAGACATACATACAGTGGTGTAGGTAACATGAACGAACACCAGGTGTCCTTGGGTGAAACCACATACGGAGGCAGGGAAGAACTGCAGGAACAACCGGATGCGGTGGTGGATTACGGCAGCCTGATGTATATAGCCCTTGAGAGAGCCCGTTCCGCCAGAGAAGCCATCAAGATCATGACCGACCTGGTTGCTGAATATGGATATGGCAGTGAAGGGGAATCATTTTCGGTTTCGGACGCCAACGAAGCCTGGATACTGGAAATGATCGGAAAAGGAAAAATTGAGAAAGGAGCAGTCTGGGTAGCCCGCCGTATCCCGGATGGGTATATCTGCGGCCATGCTAACCAGGCCAGGATACAGACTTTCCCCCTGAATGATCCCGAGAATTGCCTTTATTCAAAGGATGTAATCACTTTTGCACGGAAAATGGGCTATTACAATGGGACTGACCAGGACTTTAGTTTCTCAGATACATACAACCCCGTGGAGTTTGGAGGTGCCCGTTTCTGCGAGGCCCGGGTCTGGAGCATCTTCCGCAGGGTAAACAAGGATATGGATAAGTATACCGACTATGCCCAGGGTATTAACCTGAAAAACAGGATGCCGCTGTGGGTAAAACCCGACCAGAAGGTCACCCTCCATGAAGCCATGAACCTGATGCGCGATCACTATGAAGGAACACCCCTCGATATGATGAAAGACCTTGGCGGTGGCCCCTTTTACAATGGTGTCCGCTGGCGGCCTATGACCTGGAAAATTGATTCGGTGGATTATTTCAACGAAAGAGCCATCTCTACCCAGCAAACAGGCTTCTTTTTCGTGGCCCAGTCACGGTCCTGGCTTCCCGATGCGGTGGGAGGAGTCAACTGGTTTGGAGTCGACGATTCCTATACCAGCCTGTTTACGCCTATGTATAGCTCTATGACCAGGGTACCACATTCTTATGCCGTTGGAAATGGCTCCATGATGGAATTCTCTGATGATGCAGCCTTCTGGGTGTTCAACCAGGTATCCAATTTCGCCTATACCCGTTATAAAGATATTATGCCCGAAATAAGAAAAATTCAGCAGGACCAGGAAGAAAAATACATCATGCTCGTCGAAGCCATGGATCAATCAGCCAAAGACCTGTATAAAAAAGATCCCGCCCTGGCTGTCGAATTCCTGACCAACTTCTCCGTTACCCAGGGCGATTACTCCGTAAAACGCTGGAAAGACCTCTATCATTACCTCTTTACCAAATACCTGGATGGAAATATCAAGGAAAAAGATGGCGATAAACAGAACCCCAAACTCAAACAACCGGGTTATGGCGAGGAATGGTACCGTCTCCTCATCCGTGAAACCGGGGACAGGTTTAAAACACCCAAACCTAAAAAATAAAACCAATGGCTGAGTATTCCGACAACAGCGATTTTGAAAGAAAAGAAAAAAGATACCGCCGTATCATCTGGGTGCTGACATCTCTGGTGATCATCCTGAGTATCCTTTTGATATTCACCGAAAGCCGGGTCCGGACCATTGTCGTCCAGAACGAAAAGGTCAATACGGAAAAAGTCGGCTTACAGTCGGAACTGGACTCCCTCCTGAAGCAGCATGATAAGATCAAGGCAGAATACGGACATATCTCCAAATCACTGTCGGTGAAAGACAGTGTAATCCAGGCAAATGCGTCGGAAATAAGGGAACTGCTGGCCTACAAATATGATTTTAACAAGATCAAGAAAAAACTTGACCTTCTAAGGGGAATCACTCAGAAATATGTTCACCAGATCGATTCCCTGATGGTGCTCAATAAGGCCTTGAAAAACGAAAACCTGGAAATAAAGGATAACCTGAGCAAGGAGAAAGAAAAAACGACTACCCTGGTTAAAGAAAAGGAAGGATTGACGGAAAAAGTCAATATAGGTGCAAAGCTGAAAGCTTACAATGTCAGAGCTGAAGCAATTAAGTTACGATCCAGCGGAAAAGAAATATCCACCGAAAAAGCACGCAGGACCGATGCGGTTAAAGTCTGCTTTACCCTCAGTGAAAACCCGCTCACACAACCGGGCAGCAAAACAGTTTATATCCGTATCGCCCGTCCCGACAATGTGATCGTAACGGAAGGAACCATGGCCTCAACCTTCATGTACAATGGTGAACCCATTCAGTACACCCTGAAACAGGATATCGACTACCAGAATAAATCTCAGAATCTTTGTGTCACCTGGAAAAAGAAGGACCAAAAGACCGATGCCATGAAAGGAACCTATAATGTGGCTGTTTTTGTGGATGGATATGAGATTGGAAAAGGAGCCTTCGATCTGAAATAATCATCCTTCCTTCAGGAGCTTCACCGCCAGCTTACGGTCAGCCTCTAACTGTTTCTGAAGTGCCTGTAACCCTTCAAAGGGAATCTCATCCCTGATCTTCTCCATAAAGGCGATACGGATCTCTTCCCCATAGATTTCCTTATTAAAATCAAAGAGATTAACCTCAATGGTCAGGTGTTCTCCCTGAACCGTCGGACGATATCCGATATTGCACATTCCTTTTAATGCCTTGCCATTATATTCGGCAAGCACCGCATATACCCCGATGGCAGGGATCAGCTTGTATGGATGTGGTTCAATATTAACTGTAGGAAAGCCGATGGTTCGTCCGTTCTGTTTCCCCATGACCACCCTGCCCGATAACGGATACGGATAACCAAGGAACAGCCAGGCCCGGTCAAGGTCTCCTGCCGACAAGGCTTTACGGATCTGGGTCGAGCTGATCTTCAAATCTTCCATGTCCTGCGAATCAATCTGCTCGACCTCAAAATTGTACTGTTTCGAAAGAATGGTGAGGGTTTTCAGGCTCCC
>JAPLDE010000030.1:0-1744 GCA_026391855.1 Bacteroidota bacterium
GCAGGCGATGAAGCGGTTTGTTGATCTTCAGTCATCTTTCGCACTGGGTGACTGGGTGTTTGAGCACCATACCGTGATGGTAACCGGGAACGGCAACCTGACCGACAACTTCAAAGGGCTCTGCGTGGGTGATGTGGATTGTTCCTACCTTCCGCCCAATACCAAGGATGAACCGGCCCTTTCCCTTGAAAACCAGGGAGTACAACTTATAAACCCCGGACAGATCGTTGAAATTCCGTTAAAAGCAAAGGAGGCGATGGAATTCGCAGCGCTTTCACTGGTAATGGATTATTCCCCTGGCATTGAAATAGTTGCCGTTGAGGTTCCATCAGAAAACCAGAACCTGGTATTCCATGCAGAGAACAGCCAACTAAGAATCGCCTGGTATACCCTTCACCCCATGATGACCGCTGCTGATGAAAGGATACTTACCCTGAAAGTCAGGCTGACGGAATCCGGTGACTCTCCCTTTGCTGAGACCGGCTTTCAAATAAACCCTGAAAGTGTACTGGCTGATTTTGAGGGGAATCCTGTCCTGAATAAAACCTTGACGATTCCTTCCTTTGTTGACGGCCGGAACGGGTTCTGCCTGAGCCAGAACCGGCCCAACCCATTTCCGAATACAACGAAAATTTTCTTCTCCCTTCCGGAGTCGGGAAATGTCAGGCTGGTATTGCAGGATATGTTGGGCAGGCAACTCAGGGTCATTGAGGATGGTTTCCGGGATGCAGGTATTTATACTGTTGATATAAATGCACAGGACCTGGAAGCAGGAGTCTATCTCTACCAGATGTACTTCACATGCGGAGAAAAGAAATATTTGCAGACAAAAAGGATGATAGTGGCCAGGTAATCAGGTAGTTGTTTTTTTTAATTTTACATAACCCGGCAAATAGGGACGGCAGATTAAAAAAACGATTCCGATTTTAATTATGAATCGCGGGCTTTGTTACTTTTATTAAATCTTCAATTTTGTTCACTCCAAAAGAGTAAGATTCATCATCATTGAAGAAATCCTGATGTTTCTTAACGTCTACAATAAACCCTGCAGTAACCAGGCTTTGAATAAATTGGGGTTCACTAAAAACCCTTACATGGTCTGTTTGCCCATAAAATATCAGTCTTAACTCATCAGTGTTAATTGCCTCATCTTCAATGTTTTTCTTAAGAAGTTTTGAAAATGGAGTTTGGAGGATAGCAATCCCGTTTGGTTTTAGAATTCTGAATATTTCTTTCAGGGCCTTCATATGGTCAGGAATGTGTTCCAAGACATGATTACAGATTACAATATCGAAGGATTCATTATTGAAAGGAATATTGGTTGTATCCATTTTTTGAATAGTACTGTCGCTTGGGTATAGATCAGCTTTGATATACTTTGCCGGAGCGTACTGTTCTATCTTTTTTCTCAATTGTATCTCAGGAGCAAAGTGAAGTACACTCTTATCCCTTAGATTTTCCCATAGATTTAATTTGTCAAAATACATGTACAAATGCCTCTCCCGGTCTGTTGAACCACAAAATGGGCATTTAAAATTGTCGGGATCGCTACCTACAATTTCAAGTTTTCTTAACCATAAAGGAACATTCTTAATTCCACCCTGGTACTTATTGAAATGGTTAAATCTTCTATGGCAGATATAACACTCTCTCTTGCTATTGATTTGATTAGCAATTAGTTTGATGTTTCTAACAGGTTTTTTAATGATAGTGTTGTACATTTTTAATATTAAGGAGCTCATCA
>JAPLDE010000030.1:1761-12966 GCA_026391855.1 Bacteroidota bacterium
CTGAAAGCAAAAATAGTGAATTGTGATTGAAAAACCGGAATTTTCAAATCTTATGATAATGGAGATGAATCTCGCTTATCCTTAAAGTTTTAGGAGGAAGACAGATCGATTTTGCTGTTGTTGTTGAAAACTAAATTTGGCTTCCGGCATCCATCCCACCATTTTTTATGTTTATTTTGAAGGATGGATGAGATTAGAAATAAAGTACCCTTCGGGGCCAAAAAAAGAGAGTACCGGTCGTTCGATCCTTCGAACCAGTTTCATGAACAGAGTAAAATACCACCGCAAGCAGTCGATATTGAGGAGGCGGTACTCGGAGCCCTGATGCTGGAACAGAATGCACTGACAGCCGTCATTGACATTCTGAAACCGGAGATTTTTTACAAAGATGCACATCAGCTTATTTTTTCAGCCATACAGCGGCTTTTTGCAAAACTGGAACCAGTTGATATTCTTACGGTTACAAACGAGTTAAAGAAAACCGGCGAGCTTGAACTGATCGGTGGAGCCTATTATATCTCCCAGCTTACTTCCAGGATCGCTTCTGCTGCCAATATCGAATACCACAGCCGCATCCTTCACCAGAAATATATTCAGCGCGAGCTGATCAGGATCTCTTCGGAGATCAGCAGGGATGCCTACGAGGATTCGTCGGATGTGCTGGATTTGCTCGACAAGGCGGAGAGCAACCTGTTTACGCTGGGCGATAGGAACTTTCGCAGGGATTACCTTGGCATGTCGGACCTGGTGAGCGAGGCCATCAAAGAAATTGAAAAAGCCAAGGAACATACAGGGGGTATCAGCGGAGTACCTTCTGGTTTCAGTTCCCTCGACCGTCTAACTTCGGGCTGGCAGAAATCGGATTTTATCGTTATTGCCGCTCGTCCGGGTATGGGTAAAACGGCTTTTGTGCTGTCGATGGCCAGGAACATGGCTGTTGAATTTAAAAAGGCTATTGCCATCTTTTCCCTTGAAATGTCTGCCCTTCAGCTGGTTACCAGGTTGATTTCTTCTGAGACCATGCTTCCGGCCGATAAATTGAAAAAGGGTACACTGGAGAACCATGAGTGGGAACAACTGAATGCGAAAATAAAGGAACTCGTTGAAGCCCCGATATTTATCGACGACAGTGCCGGTCTCTCTTTGTTTGAACTGAGAGCCAAATGCAGGCGGTTAAAAGCCCAGCATAAAATTGAGATGGTCATCATCGACTATATTCAGCTGATGAGTGCAGGCGATATGAAAGGTAACAGGGAGCAGGAGATAAGCACCATCTCACGGTCGCTGAAGAGCCTGGCCAAAGAGCTGAACATACCCGTCATTGCCCTTTCCCAGCTAAACCGTTCGGTAGAGACCAGGACGGGTTCCAAAAAGCCTATCCTTTCCGACCTGCGTGAGTCGGGAGCCATCGAACAGGACGCTGACCTGGTATTGTTTATCTACCGTCCGGAATATTATAAGCTTGATGTTTACGAAAATGGTGAGCCAACCGCGGGAATGGCCGATATCATCGTTGCCAAACACCGTAACGGGCCGCTGGATGAGATAAGGCTGCGCTTTATCAAGAATTATGCGAAGTTTACCGACCTTAACTTCGATTATGCCGATGAAGGAATGGCCCCCAATGTCAAATTTGAGAACGGCAGCCATATCGTGACCCGTTCTTCCCGTATGGACGACCTGCCTGATGTGATGAATGATCCGGGATTCTAACCTTCACATCACTGAAACGCAATATTTTTATCAGATACGGGTTACTACCTGTGAAACTTTTTAGGATTACCTTTGTTTCCCTTTTTGTGACCTTTATTCATGTAAAACCGTAATGAAGAAATTTATTTCCACCTTATTTATCATATTGTTCCTGGGAAGTGTTGCGTTTCCGGCTTATGTGTTAATTCCCATGGACCAGGCTCAGAAAAACCACCTGAAAGCTTATGGTATTGCTTACTGGATCTTGAAAAACGGGGTTGAGGTGAACTGGCTGCTGAATTACCGGGGTGGCAGCTTTATGTGTAAATATGCTAAAGAGATTGAGAACGAGTGTGTTATACGGGGTGTCACCTACCAGATCATAGCCGATGCCCAATCGACGGCTATTTTAACAGAAATTGCCGATCCATCGTCGAACATGGATGTGATGGAACTGACCAAAGCTCCGAAAATAGCGGTGTACACCCCTCCCAACCGGCTTCCGTGGGACGACGCCGTGACGCTGGTGCTTACCTATGCCGAGATCCCTTATGATAAACTGTATGATGAACAGGTGCTGGCAGGCTCATTGCCGCTGTATGACTGGTTACATCTTCACCATGAGGACTTTACCGGGCAATACGGAAAATTCTGGGGCTCCTACCGCAATGCCTCCTGGTATCAGGAAGATGTAAGGATATCTGAGGAAATAGCCAAGAAGATGGGTTACCAGAAGGTGTCGCAGCTGAAGCTGGCTGTTGCGCTGAAGATCAGGGATTTTGTAGCCGGAGGGGGGTATATGTTCGCTATGTGCTCTGCTCCTGATAGTTATGACGTTGCCCTGGCAGCTGAGGGTGTTGATATCTGTGATGTTCCCTTTGACGGTGATCCGCCTGACGCCAATGCCCAGGAAAAGCTCGACTACAGCAAATGCTTTGCTTTTCAGAACTTTAAACTGTCGATGAATCCCTACGAATATGAGATTTCTTCCATAGACGTAAACCCGGCCACCAGAAAAGTCAATAAAGCCAGTGACTACTTTGCCCTGTTCGAATTCTCCGCCAAATGGGACCCGGTTCCTACCATGCTCACCCAGGACCATGAGCGGATGGTCAAGGGCTTTATGGGGCAGACAACCGCCTTCAACAGCAAATATGTGAAACCCGGTGTGCTTGTCATGGGAGAGAACAAATCACTGGGCGAGGTGAAATACCTTCATGGTGAGTTTGGCAAAGGTACTTTTACCTTTTACGGCGGACACGACCCTGAAGATTATAACCATTTTGTGGGAGATCCTCCGACCGATCTCAGCCTTCATCCCAATTACAGGCTCATCCTAAATAATGTGCTTTTCCCGGCTGCGAAAAAGAAGAAGCAGAAAACCTGAAAAATGATTTGATGATTTGGAAATTTGATGATTTGGAGATTTGATGATGTTTATTCATTTCTCTGGGTTCACCTCATCCCCGGCTTTTCTCTATAACCGTGACTCACCTCATCCCCGGCCCTTCTCCTCAAGGAGAAGGGAGAGATAGCTGGCTGTCTGGGTAATTTGTTTTAGGTGTCGTTTTGTTTCAATAAAAAAGTGGTTGTTCCTGGTTGTCAAAGAACATCCCTTTGAATCGGGATATCCTGATAATAACATTTGTGTGTTAGATGCCTTTTAATTGGAGCCCAATTAATTAAACCTGATACGTCTCACATTTAAATTGCATATAACCCAAGGATCGTTTACATTTGAGATCCAAACTTAATTAATTGATATAATGAAGATGATCAGACATTTAACCATCATTATCTTGTTGGTATTTCAATTTTTGCAGCTTGAAGCACAGAATTGCAGCAACATCAACGGTATCATAACCTACCGGAATACTGCCTCAACACCACTCTATGGTGTTCAGGTTCACTTGCAAACGATGAGCGGAGAAGTGTTGCAGATTACTTCCACAGATTACCTGGGCAGGTATTCTTTTTGTCAATCATCAGAGGGTACTTTTCAGGTGGTAGTAACTTCAACTCGTCCTACCGGAGGGATTAATTCAACCGATGCGCTGATCGCTCTGCGGGCTTATATGGGGTTGGGTCCGTTAACAGGTTTAACATGGAAAGCTGCCGATGTGAATGCCAGTGGGTATATCAATTCAACTGATGCCTTGCTGATTTTGCAACGCTATGTAGGCAGTATTTCAACCTTTCCGGCAGGCAACTGGGTATTTGAAACCGGGACAGTAACCCTTTCCGGTGGTAATTCAATCATATTGAATATCAATGGTTTATGTTACGGAGATTTGGATGGTACTCTTGTCCCTGCGGGTTGCAACCCCATACCCACCACGGCGAATGCCGGCCCTGACCAGTCAGTTACAGGCACTTCCACAACACTTGGAGCCAACACTCCTCAAAATGGCAGTGGTGTATGGAGTATTGTTTCCGGAACAGGTGGTGTTGTTGACCAGCCAGCCAACCCGGCATCCTCTGTTAATGGTTTACCAGATAACTTCTACATTTTAACCTGGACCATCAGCAATAGTTGTGGGAGCACTGTCGATACAGTGGTCATCACCTTCATTGCTCCTGCTTTTACTTGTGGTTCACCCTTAACCGATACCAGGGACGGGCAGAACTATAATACTGTACAGATAGGCACACAGTGCTGGATGAAGGAAAACCTTAATATTGGATCAATGGTAACGAGTGTTATCACAGGTTCCAATCATTCAGACTGCAGCAACAATGGCATCATTGAGAAATACTGTTATTATAATGATCCGGTAAACTGTGAAATTTATGGTGGTTTATACGACTGGAACGAAATGATGCAATACACAACAACGCCAGGCATTCAGGGCATCTGTCCGGCTGGCTGGCATATTCCAACCGATGCAGAGTGGTGTACGCTGACTACCTATCTTGATCTTACAATATACTGCTTCAGCTGGGGATGGTCCGGAACGAATGCCGGAGGCAAAACGAAGGAGACAGGGACAACTCACTGGTATACACCCAATACCGGTGCCACCAATTCAAGCGGCTTCACGGCTCTTGGGGCCGGTTATCGCTACGACTACGGCTACTTCGACAACCTTACCTACTACGCCTTCTTCTGGTCTTCTTCCGAGATCTCTACATCAATCGGAATCACCCGGAACCTGTACTATTACAACGCCAATATCGGCAGACACAACAATGGTAAGACGAGCGGGTTTTCACTTCGTTGCATCAGGACTTATTGACACTTTGTCTATTTGACAATTTAAATTTGCCCCCGTCTGAAACGGGGAACGATCTTGTGAATTTTTTTTAATGATATTTCCTGGTTGTCAAGGCATTACATTTAATTTGGACATGCCATGGCATATTCCAGGTTCTTCTCCATGAGGTAGGGTTCACTTCATCCCCGGCCCTTCTCTATAACCGTGCCTCACCTCATCCCCGGCCCTTCTCCTCAAAGAGAAGGGAGAAAGTTGGCTGTTTCTGTTTTGTGTGGTTGTTTTGGTTGCCAAGGGCATAAATTGCTCTTTCCCAGGATGTTGTTACGGTCTTAAAGGATGGAATTTTTTTTCCTCTCAAGGATTTGGTAATTAAAATCAAAGCCTTCTGTTGAAAATGCTTCAGGATGAGGCTCTTCCGAGATCAATGTCCATTCCTCAAAATTGATTACGGGGAAAAAGGTATCCGCTTCGAAGTCTTTGTTCACACGGGTGAGGTACAGCCTGTCGGCCAGGGGAAAGAACTGCCGGTAAATTGTCCCGCCCCCGATAATGAAATTCTCATTTTCTTTATCGGCCTTATTCACCGCATCCTCGATAGAATAGGCCATCAGGGCGCCTTCGAGCTGTTCCCCCTCAATATCGGTGATCACCATATTAACCCGGTTGGTCAGCGGCCGGTTCGGAAGGGATTCCCAGGTCTTCTTTCCCATAATTACAGTATGACCGGCGGTAATCTGCTTAAAGCGTTTCAGATCGCCTGGTATATGGCACAACAGGCGGTTGTCTTTTCCGATGGCAAAATGGTTGGCGATGGCGACGATAATGGAGAACATGGTAATTAATAATTGACAATTGATAATTGATAATTGATAATTTCTGACTGACAATTATCAATAAACATTTTATGAATGTTATCAAACGGAATTTTCATAACCGATAACGCTATATTGAAATTTCACCTTTGATGTGGGGATGTGACTGGTAATCAACTAATTGAAAATCTTCAAAAATAAAATCATCGATATTTTTGCGGTCGGGGTTAATGATCATGCGGGGCAGGGGATAGGGTTTCCGGGTTAGCTGAAGCCTGACCTGCTCGGTATGATTGAGGTAGATGTGTGCATCACCGAAAGAATGAACGAAATCACCGGGTTTCAGGCCGCACACCTGTGCAACCATCATGAGAAGCAGGGAATAGGAGGCAATGTTAAAAGGAACCCCGATGAAGATGTCGGCGCTTCGCTGGTACATATGGCAGGAAAGCCGGCCATGGGCCACATAGAACTGGAAAAACAGGTGGCAGGGTGGTAATGCCATGTCATCCAGTTGACCCACATTCCAGGCGTTCACGATATGCCTCCTGGAGTCGGGATTGGTTTTGAGGGACCGGATCACACCGGCCAGCTGGTCGATATGACCACCCTTATAGTCGGGCCATGACCGCCACTGGTAACCATACACAGGCCCCAGGTTCCCATCGGGGTCGGCCCATTCATTCCATATAGTAACCTTATTATCAGTAAGATACCGGATATTGGTTTCTCCTTTAATAAACCACAGCAATTCATGGATGATCGACCGCAGATGAAGTTTCTTGGTGGTCATCGCAGGGAACCCCTCCTCAAGGTTAAACCGCATCTGGTAACCAAATACACTCAGGGTACCGGTACCGGTCCTGTCCGGTTTCTGTACCCCTGTTTCAAGCACATGGTTTAAGAGGTTGAGATATTGGATCATCTGCCAAAATAATTCTTAATCAACAAGTTATATAGATCAATGCTGCACCGTTTGCACGGCATTGGGGTCGTGTTTGTGTTTGAACAGAATGGCAAACAGGACAGCCACCACCAGCGAATAGGCTGCAAAAGTCAGCCATATCCCTTTCCAGTCGAAATTTTCGCCTGTTTTAAAATACAGGTCAATAATGATCCCGCTGATCCGGCTTCCGAGGAAGGCGCCGAAACCATTGGTCATCATCATGAACAGTCCCTGGGCGCTGGCCCTGATGGTAGAATCACTCTGGGTTTCAACGAACAGCGAGCCTGAAATATTGAAGAAGTCAAAAGCCATACCATAGATGATACAGGAAAGAACGATCATCCACAGTCCTTCGGCGGGGTTTCCGTAGGCGAACAGACCAAAACGAAGGATCCAGGCGATCATGCTGAACAGCATTACCTTCTTGATGCCAAACCTCCTCAGGAAAAAGGGTATGGTGAGGATAAAAAGCGTTTCAGAGATCTGGGAGATAGACATGATGATGGCCGGGTATTTCACGGCAATCAGGTTGGTGAATGAAGGAATTTTGGCAAAGTCATGAAGAAAGGTGTCGCCGTAAGCATTGGTCAACTGTAAAGAGGCTCCCAGCAACATGGCGAAGATGAAAAAGAGCGCCATTTTAGTGTTTTTGAAGAGTTTGAAAGCATTGAGTCCCAGCGCTTCAAAAAAGGATCTTTTGTGACCGTGCCCGAGCGGAGGGCATTTGGGCAGGGTAAAGGAATAGATGCCTAAGAAGAGAGAGGCTGCGGAGGCAACATAAAACTGGGCCGAGGAAGTTTCGAAACCGGAAAGACTAATAATCCACAAGGCGACAATAAATCCTATGGTTCCCCACACCCTGACGGGCGGATATTCCCTGATTATGTCCAGGCCTTTTCCTTTGAGGGAAGAGTAGGCAACGGTGATGGAAAGTGCGATGGTTGGCATATAGAACACCATGTTTATCAGCATGATCCAGAACATCGCGCTGGGGTTGTTCACCCTGGGGACCAGGAAAAGGATCACTGCCGCCAGTATGTGAAAGCTGCCATATAATCTTTCGGCATTGATCCAACGGTCGGCTATGATGCCGGCAATGGCTGGCATAAAAAGGGAGGCGATCCCCATGGTTGAGAAAATCGCCCCGAATTCAGTCCCCGACCACTGTTTTGTCTGAAACCAATAGGCTCCTATGGTCAGCAGCCATGATCCCCAGATGAAGAACTGAAGAAAATTCATTACAATTAAACGTAACTTAATACTCATCTCTTGATTGCTTTATAGTTTCCGGAAAGTAGTTGATAAGTAAAGACTCATTTTCTTCTCTTAATCTCATCCCTGATCAGCGAGGCTTTTTCATAATCCTCATTTTCGATGGCTTTCGACAGCATCGACTCCAGTTCGGAAAGAGAATGGGATTCAAACATATCTTGTTGCCCCTGAGTATCTTTTTCAGTATCTGGTTCTGTATCAGTTATTTCATCCTGTGTATCCTCATTCATGATGACCCCTGCAGTCGACATGATCTGTTCATAAGTATAAATGGGGCAATGGAACCTTAGTGCCAGTGCCACGGCATCCGAGGTACGGGAATCGATCTCCAGGGTCTTCTCACCATCAAAACAAACCAGCTTGGAGTAGAAAACACCTTCATGGAACTTGTTGATAATTACCTCGGTGATAACGATCCCGAATTTATCTGCGAAGTTTCTGAAAAGATCGTGGGTTAATGGCCTGGTCGGTTTGATCTTTTCAAGTTCGATGGCAATTGCCTGGGCCTCGAATCCTCCAATGATGATGGGCAACCTCCGGTTCCCTTCTGTCTCACCCAAAATCAGGGCATACGCACCGCTCTGCGACTGACTGTATGATAGCCCAATGATTTCTAACTTGATTTTTTCCATTCCAAACGGATTAACTGCTTTAAAATCCGGCAAAAATCGGGATTCAGGTCCTGCCGGATTTGAATTTTTAAAATTAGAACAAAATTGATTAATCAGGAAACAAAACAATTCACAAACCCAAAATGACTGTAGATTTTAATTTTTTTTTCACAATGGATGTGAATTTGTTTTAACTAATTGATTAATAGTTATATAGAAATATTGATTTAATTAAAAATAAATGGTATTATTGCTAAGCAAGGGTAAACCATTGGAAGTTTTATTTGTTAAATGGATGTGAAAAATTACATTTGTTAATTCAAACCTATAAAATTAAGTAAGAAAGTATGAAAAGAATCTATGCTGTATTGGGTGGTTTATTGCTGCCTGTGATGACTTTTGCCTCGGAGGCGGACCTGAAAATTCCTGTATTGAATCCCGGCCAGAACAATCTGTTGTTGCTGGGTTTTCTTATTTGTGTAGGGGGGTTGCTTTTCGGATTATATCAGTATACCAAGGTAAAGAAGATGAGAGCCCACAAGTCGATGCTGGATGTGGCTCAAACCATCTTTGAAACCTGTAAGACCTATTTGATCCAGCAGGGTAAATTCCTGATCATCCTTGAGTTACTGATAGCCGTTTGTATAGCCTTTTATTTTGGCTATCTGCAGCATAATTCCATAGGCGGGGTTTTGCTTATTCTTTTCTGGTCGGTGATCGGAATTTTGGGTTCTTATGGTGTAGCCTGGTTTGGGGTAAGGATTAACACCCTGGCTAACAGCAGGATGGCTTTTGCCTCACTGGAGAGAAAGCCGGTGAAGCTGCTTAATATACCGCTGGAGGCAGGCATGAGCATAGGTGTGTTGCTGGTAAGTGTAGAGTTGATCATGATGCTCATTATTCTTCTTTTTATTCCCCGTGATTTTGCCGGAGCCTGTTTTGTGGGATTTGCCATTGGTGAATCGCTGGGTGCTTCGGTGTTAAGGGTTGCAGGAGGAATTTTCACCAAGATCGCAGATATCGGGAGTGACCTGATGAAGATCGTATTCAAGATCAAGGAAGATGACCCACGTAACCCGGGAGTGATCGCCGACTGTACAGGTGATAATGCCGGTGACAGTGTAGGTCCTACTGCTGATGGTTTTGAAACCTATGGGGTGACCGGTGTTGCGCTTATTTCTTTCATTGTGCTGGCTGTTGCTGATATTTCCTTCCAAACCGAACTGCTTACCTGGATCTTTGTCATGCGTATCATGATGATCATCACTTCAATTGTGGCTTTTTACATCAATAAAGGGATTACCAATTCAGTTTACGGTAAAAAAGATGACCTTGACTTTGAGGCTCCGCTGACCAATTTGGTGTGGGTAACCTCCATTCTTTCCATGGTGATGACTTTTGTGGTTAGTTACTGGCAGTTGAGTTCCCTTCCTCATCATCTCTGGTTCACACTTTCATTAATCATAAGCTGCGGGACTCTTGGTGCGGCCCTCATCCCGGAGTTTACCAAGATATTCACCAGTCCCAAATCAAAACATGTGAATGAAATTGTTACGGCTTCCAGGGAAGGCGGTGCTTCACTCACCATTCTTTCAGGCCTTGTTGCCGGTAATTTCAGTGCGTTCTGGAAGGGCATGGTATTTATGCTGCTGATGTTTATGGCCTATATGGCCAGTCAAAGTATCCCTGGGGCAGACATGCCTTTCGGGATGTCGTATTCTTCTATTTTTGCCTTCGGTTTGGTGGCTTTCGGCTTCTTGGGAATGGGACCCGTTACCATTGCCGTTGACAGCTATGGCCCGGTAACAGACAATGCTCAGTCTATCTACGAGTTATCGCTGATTGAAACCATTCCCAATGTTAATCAGGAGGTTGAAAAGGAATTCGGATTCAAACCGGATTTTGAAAAGGCCAAGTATTACCTGGAAGCCAACGATGGTGCCGGCAATACTTTCAAAGCCACAGCCAAGCCTGTCCTTATCGGAACCGCCGTGGTTGGAGCCACTACTATGATCTTCTCCCTGATCCTGGTCATCAAAAACAAACTGGGAATACAGCCGGAAGCCATATTAAATATTCTGAATCCATGGACTATCCTTGGTTTCCTGGCCGGAGGCTCGGTGGTTTACTGGTTTACGGGTGCCTCTATGCAGGCAGTCACTACAGGAGCATACAGAGCCGTGGAATACATTAAACAGCATATCAAACTTGATCCCACTGCCGATCTGAAGGCTTCCACGGAAAACTCCAAGGAGGTGGTCAAGATCTGTACACAGTATGCCCAGACAGGAATGTGGAACATCTTTTTTGCCATTTTTACCTTTGCCCTGGCTTTTGCCTTTATCAGCGGGACGGTGCTGAATGATCCGGACTCGGCGAAAGCCCACGGACCTGCCTCCTTCTTTGTCAGTTACCTGATCTCTATTGCCGTTTTCGGGCTGTTCCAGGCTATCTTTATGGCCAATGCCGGAGGTGCCTGGGACAATGCCAAAAAAGTAGTGGAAGTTGACCTGAAAGAAAAAGGCACACCCCTGCACGATGCCACGGTGATTGGCGATACTGTCGGAGATCCCTTTAAGGATACTTCTTCTGTTGCGCTCAACCCGATCATAAAGTTCACCACGCTTTTTGGATTACTGGCCATGGAGATTGCTATC
>JAPLDE010000038.1:0-31172 GCA_026391855.1 Bacteroidota bacterium
CCTGCCAGGAAAGAAGAGGTTATTCCGACAAACAATCTCGTTACACCCAGGGCATGATTGGCATTGAAATAACCTGATGCATTGACATCGGCAGCCTTACTGCGTAAGGGAGAAAAAAACAAATAGTGGGCAAACGCCATCAATATCCGCTGCGCATCGATGGCATTAATCCCTCTTACAGGATTGTCTGAATAGGATTCGAGGGTGTAATTACCTTCCAACACCTGCGGGAACCAGTATTTTCCCAGGATGTTTGTTTGACTGGTGCTGATCACTTCTCCCCCCTGTTTTAACTGAACAGTTGTGTTGATCAGGGGTGAATGGTCCTGATTATCATAAGTTAACGTCCCTTCCAATGTTGAGCAGGGAACTACCATGAGGCTCCCGTCGATGAAATCGGCAGGTATGGGAATTTCATCAAACCCGGTGATCTCAGTGTGCCCTGGAATACTGTCCCAGTGCAGCGTGCTGAAACCTCCCTGAGAGAAAAAGTTAAAACTGATCAGCCTCCCGGAATCAATGGAAAAGGGTTGGATCGAATAGCAGGCAAAGAAAATCTTTCCTTCGCTTGCATTAACAAAAAAGACAGCATCATCCAAAACCGGGTTAACGTCCTGGTAACCAATGAAATGAATCGCAGTTGTGTCAAAACCAAATATCATGGACATGGATGCAACGTATTGAATGTTTTTCAACCTGACACTAACGATACATTCTCCTGTACAAGATACTGCAGTCGGGAGCATAACATACGGTTCATTATCGGGAGGAATGATACTCTCATATAGTGCAGTATATTCAACATCTTCTGTAATAGTGGGTGTAATCGTCTGATTATATGAATAATGCAGATGATTTTTCCGCCATTCCTTAAAATGCACATAGTAGCTCATTTTTGCTGGTGCAGTTAAAGAAACCGTTGATCCGGTATAATAATACCGTTTAAAGATACTGGGAGTGGAAGTGATCCCATCACCAGCCATGTTATTATCATCAGGAGGACTGACCTGGACTGGTACACCATAATCAGGATATAATGAGGTGATATTCACCTCCAGCAATGGTTTGCATTTTCCGTATTCCTGTGAATAAAAAATATCTGATATTTCATTGGCTGTCAGCACTCTGTTAAACAGTTCAACCTCATCGATCAGCCCGTAAAAAAGATCACCGATAAAGTCAGAAGCACAGGCGATCCTTAATCCTCCGGTATTGAAAATATTGCCCTGATGATAAGTGGGATTCATTTTGCAACTGACAACACCGTCAACATAAAAAACGATTCCGTTGATATTGTCTCTGTCGACCGTAACTGCAACATGATGCCATTTCTTCATACATAGTTCCGGATTAAAGCAGGTATAAACGGAGTTTATTCCATTATTGTCGGCCAGTTCGAAGGCTAAACGATGTTTGTTGAGGAAGAGGGTATAGCCCAGTCTTCCGTTTTGTGCGGTTATAGTCTTGTCAACAATGATTTGTTTACCATCCAGATCCTCATAATCTTCCGGTTTTATCCATGCATCAATACTGAAGTCCCCTTCGCCGAAGTTTAGTTCAGGATGGTTGTCAACATCCAGATAACTAAGGGCAAAATTATCAGCATAGCTGTTAAACCACAGACATCCTGCGACCTTACCTGTTGAATATATTGGACTTCCTGATTTAACGCATGTTGCTACATTGTTATATCCCATCAGGTCCTTTTCCTTGTTACCGGTGGTTTCATCCATGGGCCACCAGGCTACCATGCTATCGGGGGGCGTCATACAACAATCATTTCCCTGAAGAAGGGTTACATAAAGACAGGTGTCACAGTCATTACACAAATCCAGAACCCTTATATGATAATTTCCGGCGCTTAAACCGGTGAAAACATTAGATTCCTGGTACTGAAACTGATCTGTATGGCATGAATTACCAGGAATTAACTGATACAACCTGCAAGAGGGGTAGACTAATGATCTCACGGTGATCTTACCATCAGTCAACCCCCTACAACTTGGAGCAGAGGCAACTGCCTGGTAATAAGGAAATCCCACGGTAACCCTGACACATTTGGTTACCTTACATCCTGAACCGCAGGTGACTTTTACACAATAAGCCCCGGAATTTTTCACTTTGATACATTGAGCGGAATCAACAACAACCGTATCATTCAGCATCCAGAGAAAGGTATAGGGGGCCACGCATCCCGGACAAATCTCGGCGCACAAGGTAACAGAATCACCCGGGCAGAAAGTCAGGGGACCGGAGGAAGTGATCGTTACAATCTCCTCTGCCCTGCTTTTTTCAAAGGAAGAAACCACGATCAGCATTGTACTTAACAGGTACAAGATATTTTTCATGAAGTTATGTATGTTTTTCATAATCAATGTATTATTAACTACCTGTAAGCGATGGTTAAGGTTTGAGAACATACTTGTACACATAATCGCATTCCATCATAGACCCGAAACCTGTCAGGCGGTCATAATTCCGTTTCCAGATCCAAAATGTTTTGGAATGGGTTTTACATTTTTTGCAAAACGGGATCCTGAACTTGATGGTCTTGTGAGGGCCTTTTACGACCCTGTACATCAGGTCGCTGAATGAAGGGCTGACGTAATTGTTTGTGTAAACGGAACCATCCGTAATGACAGATTCTTCCTCATAATTCTGTTCCCCGTAAGAAGGTTCATAATTATTGCTGGTATATGGATCATTCTCAAGAACTTCATCATGAGGTTTTAAATAGATAGTCCCGGGATGCGGAACATTTGTTGATTGTCCTGTGGGTCCGCTGAAATGATCGGAGGTTGATTGAAGGAAAGAATAGTGATTATGGTACCTGTAAAGGGGGTTTTTGACAGGCCAATCGCTTTCGTAAGGTTGTACCATACCTGTGGGTGAAAGAAAGGGCGTACAACCGGCATTCAGTACAAAACCAAACTGGGATCCCTCTTTAAACTGGGCCCTGAAATTCGACAGTGACCGGAAAAACCCGACACCCATATCTATTGCCTTCAGGTGGATGGAGGGAAGATAGGCGCCGGGGGCTGTACATGGCAGGTTGATCAGTGCAAGGCTGGCCGGCAAAGGGTTTCCCGTTTGGCATTCAATGGTCAGAACACCGTCATCAAAGCCCGGAAACAATATTCCCTTGGTAATAAAGCAATTTTCAATATGTAAACTGCCGGGGCTTCCTCCTGCTACCGTTAAGGTGGGAACCGGGTTTAACTGCCCAAATGAGATAGGGTTCATCCAGAGTATCTGCGACATTTGGGGAACCAGATCGACCAGGACACTGGTGGAGGCAGCCAGCGAGGCAGCAGCTAACTGGTTGGTCGACAATTTGAACGGATGCCATACCAGGGCGGCCAGACCGCTGAGAGCAGGCGTGGCTACCAGCAGGGCAAGGGTTGCATAATTGCTTCCGGAAATGGCACCATGAAGGGAAACATGCAGCTTTACCTTATCGGAGATCTGGTAAGCAGGACCTAATATAGCTCTCATTGCCGGATTGGTCTTGGTACTGTTGGCAGCGGCCATGGCTATATTGGTAACCAATGCCCCGGTTGAATGGGATATGATTACCAATCCGTTCTTCCCGAAGCCGCTTTTATGACGCGAGTCTCCCGTGTCCAGCAGCATTACTCCATCCTCAGAAGTCATCGCGTCATAAATCTGTGTGAGTATTGCATGGGCTGCGAAAGGAATTCGCTGTGTGGTTGCCCAGGCAACAATGAGATACCTGTTTTTATATCCCTTATTCTCCAAAAAATGTTGAATATGGGGGTACCAGTAATTATCGGCCCATATTTTCCATTCACCGTCAATAGTATTGCTTTTGTAATATTTATAAAATTCGGGTTTGTCTTCCGGCCATTTTGTTTTCGCCTGATAAGAATTCGGATAAAGGATCTTTTGCACAATGTCATCTGTCATAAACCCGTGAACAAAAACGATGTCCATGCCCTGGAAAGGACTGTTGGGATCAGGAGGGCCGGAAGAAGTGGTATCGCAGAAGCAGATAGAATCAAACCGCATATCAGCGTAGGCCGACAATACTGAAAATTTGTCTTCGAACATGGGAAAATGGATGCTGTCGGATGCTGCCAGGGAATCCCCGTACCGTCCCAGCAGGTTCCTGATTGAATCAGCAGAAATGGAAACTCCATATGCAGCGAGGCTATCCTGCATGTTGGAATTGTCGGTTGGCATGGTCCCGCCTAACGAGAGACAGCACAGATCAGGGGAGTGATCATAAAAGGTGCCGGTTTCATTGTAGGCATCACCATACATGTCCTTCAGCAGACCCAGGTCCATCTCCACGCTGTCGGTCGATTCACTGTTTGGCTGATCGTCGAGCAAAGCCAGCAATTCATCCGGTATGATCACGTTGCCTAGTGAATCCCTTTCAAATCCATCACAATCGCAGGTATCGGCCACCCTGTGAAGGCAAATGTTATCGATATACCCTATTGAATTGAGAATGAGGTCATTATTGAAAATATTCAGGGAGATATTGTCGAAATCTTTGTAGGCATACCAATGATCAGTCTCAACCGTGGTCCATCCTTCCGATGAATTAATTAAACCCGTAAACCCTATGATCGTGGTGTTGACTGAAGGAGGGGCGTGCGGGCCGGCAGGCAATGTCCCGTTGAAGGCCATCACCCGAATCTTTAAATTGGGTATAGGGCTTATAAGACTGTCTACTCTTAAGCACATACTCACCGAATACCATTTCCCCTTCTCAATTTTACTTCCCGGATCAAGGGATTGCCTGATGGCATCACCGCTTACATTATTCCCAGCTAACCGGACATAACCACTATCGTCACAACCTTCTCCGTTGTATACCAGGGGATTGCCATTGGCTGTATTCCAATGGTTTACATGTCCTGTTACTGATAAGGGGCCGGGTATATTACCTGATTTGAATGTTCCGTTTTGTAAGAGGTTACTGTCACAAACATTACCTGAGCAATTGGGGACAGGGATATACAGTACCTGATGAAAGGAATAGGCAGAAGGCGGGTACACAATATCCACCAGAAAACGAAAGAAACCATATTTTGCCAGCGACGACTGCCCGAGGAACAGGTTGCCGCTTATTATGGTAATCCCCGGTGAAAGATATATTGTTGATATTCCGGTGATTGTGCCATCAGGTGAGGTGAAAGATATGATGTTTGCCGTTATATTTGAAGAATTATTCACCTGAAAGGAATAATGATAGAGTTGACGACCCGCTGAATCCGATCCGTTACAGTAAACGGAATCAGTGTGAAATGTGGGTGGCGTATTTGGCAGAATAGTGACACATCCGGGCGAAGAAAATACAACCTGCCAGTAATTGTTGTCAAAGGCCTTACAGCGATAACAAACGCAAGTCATGTTAGTATCAACCTGCGTTACCACCAGCTGGTTCGTACTGGCTCCGGAGTAGTTGGCATCATTTGTGATATCAGTCCATGTCGCTCCGCAATCCACGCTCACCTGCCACTGGTAATTGGCTGGTATATTTGTCGTTACCTGAAAGATGACGCTCCCGCCGTCAGCAACCATTACATTTGCCGGAGACATGGTGAAGTATAGCGTTGTATCTTCATCAATCGTGTTTCTTCCGCATACATGTTGATTAACAAGTGTGAAGGATAACAACAATAAAATGAGTGTTTTTGTCTTGTTCATGGTATAATCAGTCAAAGTTAAACTTGCATGATACTATTCGAAAAAAGGGTGTCTCATCACGTTGGCCATGCTTCGGCTCCGCATCATGACTTTGGTTCTGAGACATCCTTTGTCCTGTCAATTAAATAAATCCTACCGTTCTATGATCAACCTCCTGGCTTTATTGAAATAAAGCTTTTCTCCCTTACATTCAATCTGGTAATTATATACTCCTGCGGGTAACCGGTTCCCGTCCAGGGCAAAGCGGTACGACCCGGCTTCCTTCCACTGGTCAACGAGTGTCATCACATGGTTCCCCATCATATCATACACCTTCAAACTCACCCTCCCTGCCTCAGGAAGGCAGCAGGGTATTTCGGTGATCCCGGTAAACGGGTTGGGCTCATTCTGCCCAAGGTAGAAGCTACTTCCTTCTTTCACCAGCTTTGGATAGGTAAGTTTTACATTCTCATGCTGCCTTGCATTTGCATCTCCCAGGGAACTTTCATTTCCCAATATCCAGTTGCAGGAAAGGTCATTGACAGATTCGGAATTGAGGGTGCATGTCAGCGTGAGCAATATATCTCCGGCATTCAGGATCAAGGGTTTCAGGCTGAACCAAACGATACGGAGCTCATTTCCGGTCTGGTTGAACACCAGTGAACCCTCTCCGGGAACGGTAACCTTGTTAATCGATAAGCATTCTCCGGGTATTTCAACGACCATGGATATTGCCCCTATTTCTAAAGGTGAATTTACCTTGATGGGTATTTCGAAATCCTGCGTATGAACCGATAGCATGCCATCAGTTTCCAACGATACCGAAGGACAGGTTTTTGCAATGGGATTATATGATCCATTTACGTCTCCGTAGCAAAGACCTCTGACCTCAACATTTGCATTGCCATTTTCCGGCACGATGATCTCTGGTTTATCAAATACCCAATTTCCTACAGGAAATGAATTGCTTGACCCTGCAAATCTTCTTGCAACAGCAAGGGCATCGGCTCCGTTGGCCAGCCCTGAACCATTTACATCGGCAGCTTTCAGGTATATTCCTGTTAACTGGGTCAGATGTGCAAAATTTCTCATTATGAGCAAGGCATCATTACCGTTACCTCCTCCCCACGGTTTTTGACAATCGACTTCCAGTGTATACGTTCCGGGACAAATGTTGTCAAACGCAAAATGACCAAAGATATCCGTTACAGTTTCAAATATGTAAACCGGTGCCGGAAAGGAATATAGTATTATTGGGGTATTGATGATCGGGACAGGATTATCAAACTCGCCATATCCTACATTTCCGGTTACACCTGTTGTCCCTGTCACAGGGATTGATGGATCCAGGTAATAATCCTCCACTTCGCCATCAGGAGCAAAACCATAAAAAGGAAGATCCAAAACGGAGGAATACCGGAAACGCATATAGGTATAATCGACTCCGGATGTGACGGGTATTGAAAAGCTGGTAATGTCGGTAGTGATTTGGAAATTCGTAATTACCTGCTCATTATTACTGAAATACCCGCTTCTGTCCAGATCTATCCATGCCTGCAGATACCATCCGGTCTGTAAAAGATCAAAACTGGCATAGAAGGTGAGGATTCCTGCCGTGGAAGGAATTGTCTGGAAAGTTATCCCCTTTTCATCATTCAGACAGGGATAACCATCGTGCCGGTAACAGGCCCCTGTAGCAGTGTAGTTGTAATCATCACTCAGGGCAAACATTCCGGGTTGACCATTGGGTTCGTAATCAATAGCATTTCCTATATTTTTGGCAGAAAAGTAATGTCTCGGGCCATTCACGGATAGTGTTGTCTGATAACTATCCGGTGCATCTCCCCAGTCACAGTAATTGGTATAAATTGTTATTGATTTTGTACCGGTACAACCCTGCGAATTGGTGCCGGTTACCGTGTAAGTAGTGGCTCCGATAACGGTAGATGATACAATTAAAGGATTTCCGGCAAAGCCAGTACTCCATATGTAGTTAAGCTGCAGATTACTTGATGCCGTCAGTGTGTCAGGTGAACCACAACAGGAGAGGGTATCCCCGATTGTGATCCGGATGTCTGCCTGTGAACTCACTTCAACGATGGCCGTGCTGCCTAATTGATTGTTGAAACAATAAAAATCGGCAACCCAAATCAAGGTGTAAGTTGTTGTTTGTGAAGGTGAAACAGTAATGACATAAGGGTTCGAGATGATATTATCGTACACTTGCGTGGAGTACCCATTATAAATTTCCAGACTATAAGGAGGTGTTGCGTTTGTAAAATTAATGGTCAGATAAGCATTTCCACCCTGGCAAATAGTTGTGCTTCCGGTAATCACGGCAAATGGATCGGGGTAAATCATAAACACAGCATTACCATTCATCCACGACCATAACCCTGTAATGTTATCAGTCCCCTTCACAGTATAAATACCGGGTTGAACAATATTGGGAAAACAGATGGACCCGCCATTGCCCTGAAGCGAATAGGGGGTGAGGTTATTATTGAGATAGAGTTCATACAATACACTTGGTTGAGAGCCGTCGAGGCAGACATTGAAATTATAGCTACTGGAAGCACACACTGCTGCACCTTCTGAAACATTGAAAATCAAAGGATTGTAAAACACTTCGATGGTATTTTCGGCGTAATTCATACAGCCGGTAACGGGATCTGTATAGGTATAGGTTATAGTATGACTTCCAAGCCCTGCCAATGATGCATTGAAATCTGAACCTGTTACCCCCGGGCCGCTATATGTTCCTCCGGCTGGTGTAGCACCGGTAAGCGCATAGGATGTCGAACCTGAACATTGATTTTCCAGTGGATTGTCCCATATTACAGGAGGTAAGGGATGAATGATAACCACTGGTTGGTCGCTCATTGCCATAACTCCACAGCCATTTGATCCGTAAATCATATAGGATCCCGGAATCGTCTGCACACCGAAGGATATAGGGGTGCCATCTCCCTGACCGGGATTTCCGGCAGGTTCGCCATCAACATAAAGTTGATATTCGATCCCTGTTTCTGAACCTTGCAGGGTGATGTTCACGCTGTCGATCACACAGAAATTGCCTGCCGGGGTAATATTAAATGTTGAAATGTTGTGTAGAGTAGTGTCTAATTGAATCAGATAATCTTCAACTTCACCATCTGCGGCATATCCGGTATCGGATAAACTTAGTGAAGAACTGTACCTGAAACGGGCGTATGTATTCCAAACAGAGCCGTTTTCCGGAACTTCAAAACTGAGTAATTGAGGATTGCTGGTAATTTTAATGTCTTTAAACACCTGTTCAAGGCTATCCGACCAGTCAGCATCTTTATTAAAATCAACCCATCCCTGGAGGTAGCCTGCTGTATCAGAAACACTTACCTGTATGTTAATAAGTTTTCCATAGCAAGGCTGGAGAAAAATAATACCATCCTCGTCATTCATACCGTTGTTGTTATCTCCAAGGGCAAGGCTATCCTGCATCCCTTCCGTTTCATAATCAATAAAATTTCCCAGGTGCAGGGTTGAAATATCATGTCTTGCCCCGTTGCTTGCAGTTAAAGTAGGATATCCCGGATCGGGCGCATCTCCGAAATCGTATTCGGTGGTGTTTATCGGAGGTCTGATCCAGTATTCATAGTCTTCCACCTCTCCGTTATCTTCACCACCAGTAAACGTACTGCCACTTTGGGCTGACAACCTGAACCGGGCAAAGGTATTTCCGGGAAGGGCTGTTTGCGGAACCATGACATTCAGATAATTGACAGTTAATGTTAATTGAAAGGAGGTAAAGATTTGGTCGCCGGGAGTTGACCAATCCTTATCTCCGGTAAAATCAATCCAGCCTGAAAGGTAGGAGCCGGGTGTATTGGTTCTTATTTCAAAGGCAGCTATCTGACCGGGAACCATCGGTGGATTCAGCAAAATTACTCCGTCTTCATCAGCCTGACCCGTTAAGTCATCGCCGAGCGCTTCCGGGTTCGGATTACCATTCGGTTCAAAATCCTTAACAGAACCTAAAACAATATCCCCACCAACATGATAAGGACCGTTATCGACTGATCTGGTTGGAAATGGGGCAGGGGCATCTCCCCAATCTGCCATATCCAGGACTGTGGATTCAGGGATAATAGTAACCAGGAAATCTTCTACTTCCCCATTAGGAGCAAAACCTTCAGAAATCAGATTTCGTAAAGTACTATATCTCAAACGGGCATAGGTTGGTCCGGTATAGCCATTACAGGGTCCGGTAAAAAGTTTAGTTAAATTTGGCATCGGGGGTCCTATGTAAAAAAAGTTTTTGATCACCTGATCGTATGGATCACTCCAATCTCCGTCATGATCAAAGTCAACCCAAACTTGAAGAAAGCCGGGAAATAATGGAAGGTCGAAGGTAACCTGGCCTTTTATAATCGACCCGCTTTGTCTCAGATCGAATACCACGTTTCCATCATCACAGTTATCAAAAGCAGCTGATACATCGGGTTTTCCGTCCCATTCATAAGATTTTCCTGCCCCAAATTTGAAGGGACTGATGGCATGGGTGGCTCCATTATCTACTTTTAAGGTGTGATAACTTGCCGGGGCATCACCCCATTCTGCCTTAGGTAGATGTGGATCATCCAGAAAGTCGATAAAAACCTGATAATCCTCAACTTCCCCATCACTTGCCTGTCCGCCGGCTAATAATCCGGGAGTTGAACTATACCGGAAACGGGCAAATGTGTATCCAATGGAAGCAGTAGGGGGAATGAGTACATTAAATACATACGGGGATGAAGATTGGACAATATCGGTGGCTACCTGATCACCTGCGCCCCATCCCATGCCATCCCAATCTATCCATGCCTGTAGGTATTTTCCCGGTGGACTGGTATAAACGTAAAAAGTGGCTTGTACTCCGAGATATAAGGGTGGAATGATCAACCCTTTATCATCATTGGGAGTACCGTTATTATCATCACCTGTTGCGTTTGCATTGGGTTGTCCATTATTTTCATAATCGATTATGGTAGGCGGCATTTGCCCCGGTTGTCGGATACTTTGGTACAGGCGCATCACCCCAATCGGCCAATGGCTTATAGTAAGGATCGTAGTGAGCTCCGATTTCCTGAGGGCAATCTAAAGAATTAATGAGTAAATTAAAGCTGTTCGCGTAGTATATTTGTGGAACCCCGTTTTGGTCTCTGTAAGTCCAATGATCAAAGTACAGGGTGCCGAGGGTTGCAGAGGCGGTGAAGGTTTCAGTTGTTCCAAAGCAAAAGTCGAAAAAGCAGGTAGCCTGGCCTGTAGATTTGTTCGTTTTATCCGAAGGTGAAACGTCTATCTGAGCGTCGTAATCAGGTGTTGAATATACATATATACGGCATGGATCCTGGCAATGAACCTTACAAACTACATATTCCCGATCGGCGGTGACAGAGGCAACTTTTGTTGTATAAGTGACAGTTTTCCAGATATATGGTTTTAATTTCCCATGTACTTTTTTCCTATAATAATAATCGATTGACCAGTACGAAAAACACTTGGAGCTGGAAATGTCAATATCCGAAGCATCTAAGACGAAAATGGTCCCGACTGATTGTTGAAACTGGAAAGATGTATAACCGTCAAACCCACTGCCTTTAAAGGCTACATGAATTTTCACCGGTGTATTTCCACAATCTTTTGATTGAACAAAAATGCTGACTTCTGTCGGTTTGTCGTTATCACCTGAAATAGAAATTTTATCCAGGGTAGTGAGGTTCTCATCCAGAATTTCAAAAGCAACTGCGTCGACGGAACTTAGCAGGTTTGCCCAGTCATTGCAGGCTGAACCGGGTGAAACCATCTGCCAGTGTCCGTATGTGTTTGAAGGCATGTTGCCACCGCTGCATTGGCTTAAAGGTGCAAAATACATACTCCAGCTATTTTCAACGAATGCTGAGTCCATGATGTATTTTGCAGCTAAAACGGGATTTACTCCAAATATAACGGGCTGTTCCGGGTTAAATCCTGAAAAAAGGTAAATCGTTGGAACGATAGTGTCTGTAGTATCATTGCTGTTAAGTTTCATGCTCCAGAACAGGGTGTCACCCAGTAAACAATTATAATTTCCCTTAAAATTTACTGAATTATATAGCCAGGAAATTCCGGGCATGGCCATGGGCTGTAAAGCATAGTCTTCTTCGATCCCGTAAACACCGGGGGTTATCAATGATAGATTTGAAACGGAATTAGTAATGATTCCATTCTGATTATTGTGTATTACCCAGTTCGAAAACGTGCTGTCATTAAAATCGGTGGAAAACATCGAATCATTCGCATAGGAAAAGGGGAGGGTAATACTTCCGTTCATCATCACAGTGCTGCATGTGCTGTTTCCTGAAACGGTATACGTACCATCTGTCAATTGCAGCCCAAATGAAATGGGAAGACCTGTTCCTGTCACCGTAATTCCGGTGGGTATATTATTTAAATACAGTTCATAGTCAACCCCGGTCTCAGAATGATCCAAACCAACTGCCACGCTGTCAGCATTACAAATTGTTCCTATAGGAATGACATGATAAACCCCGGGCAATGCTTCGGAAAGAACCTGACCAGCCTTCTTGCTTCCGATGGTAATTGTCATTATATCGGTGGCATCAGGACAAGGCGGGACCCCATCAGCATGAAGAGTTAACTGGATGTTGCCTGTAACCAGGTCATTGGGGCCGAACTGGTAAACAGGATTCAGGTCACCAGGCAAAACAAATGTTCCATCCCCGCTGGTAGTCCAGTAAATCTGGGAATAATTTGTTGCAGAAGCTCCGCTTAAAGTGTATTCAGGAGGATTAGGACATACAACAACATCAGGGCCTGCATTTGCTGTCGCACCATCTTCGATAGTAATGATAACATTGCTGAAATTGGGGGAACAAGGAGGATTTTGAACCGTCCAGGTGAAAAGATACACCCCCGGAACCACACCGGTTACAAGAGCATGAGGATCGTTTACATTAAAAGCCGGGATATTCGGTCCACTGGTTAACGTCCATTCTCCATACCCGGATGAGGGTGTGTTAGCATTCAGGTTAAAGCTGGCCGTGTTACAATAACTCTGATCGGGCCCGGCCGAGGCAAATCCATTTGTCACAACTGTAATTGTAACATAGTCAATATCATAACACGGCCCGTTTGTCAACTGATACGAGAAAACATAAGAACCTGCTGTGCTCATCATATTTACCATTGCCTGAGCACCCATTTGAGTGATCGTTACCGGTGGTCCGGAAACTTGTGCCCAAAGAGGGGTAAATCCCGGATCAGGAGAATTTCCCATAAGCATGACTGAATTTGGTGCACATACAGTTTGATCGGCCCCTGCATCAGCATGCTGGTATTGAATTACTTCCACATTAAAACTGCAGGTAACAGTGCTTCCATAATTATCCGTTACTGAGTATTCAACCTGAGTCACCCCCACCTTAAAGTCAACCACATTGCTCACTGTACCATTCCCGGAACCGGGAGTAGCACCCGTAAGGCTGTAGCTATAGGTATAAGGACAATTGCTGGTGATGATGGGATTGAGGTTGGAAACGGGTGTGTAATCTAAGCCGGGTAAGGAACAGACCAATGCATTAGCGGGGCAGGTGCAGGTGATATTTGGGGCTTCGTAAGAAATGAATGCAATACCATTCATAAAGGAAAAACATCCTGTAACATCATCCACTGCTTTCACGGTATAAGCTCCCGGATCGGTTTGCAGAGGGAAAACGAAAGGTCCGTTTACACCTGCCTGGGTTACAGGCGGTACAACCGGTGATCCGTTCAGATACAAATAATAGGTAACTAATAAGTTGGAGTTCGTTAAGCCAATGGTAACTCCGGTTCCGCCCTGGCAAATGGCTCCGCCACCCATAACCAGGTATTGGAGCGGGTTCGGAGCAAGAGTTACCACTGCCGTTCCATTCATTAACACGGGATTCACCCCATCAGAAGCCACAACAGTATAACTTCCCGTTATGGTAACATTCATGGCGATGACCAGGGGTAAACCGGTCCCGTAATGTTCAATTCCCGTTGGTAAATTATTAAGGTACAGTTCATAGGTTATTCCGGGTTCAGAACCGTCAAGGTCGATCTGAACACCGGGACCACCCTGGCAGTATGCACCCCCACCTAGAATATTGAAAACTTGCGGGTAAATTGGCATATTGAAGGAAAAGGTAGATCCATATGCCTGCAACAACAAGATGTTAAACAACAGGACCAGTATTACTTTTATCTTTTTCATGACTATAAGGTATTGTTAATGAACGAGTTAATAGTTTAAAAGGATATTATCATGATTATCTTTCAATAATCATTCTGAGGGCTTTACTGAAGAAGCGTTGATTTCCTGATACTTCAATCTTATAGGTGTAAACTCCTGAAGGTAAACCAGCGCAATTCATGTTAACCTGGTATGATCCGGACTCCTGATGTTGATTGACCAGCACAGCTACCTCGTTGCCCAGCATATCATACACTCTCAGGCTTACCATACCTGATTCGGCCAGGTAGTAGGGTATTTCTGTGATGGAGGAGAGGGGGTTAGGCTTATTTTGGCCCAGGTAACTTACCTCCGACTGTATAACCAGTCTGGGATAAGTCAGATGAATGTCAGTCAACGATTTTGCATGTTCATCTGACAGTGCGGTCTCAGCACCCAGTGACCAGTTCATACAATCAGGATCATTGAGCATAGCCGGGTTTATCCTGCCCTGTAATTTCAACAGGACATCTCCGGGCATTAAGGATAAAGGAGTCAGGCTGTACCATCCGATCCTGACCTCCGTATTGGTTTGTTTGAAGGTAGTGAAGCCCTCATTACTGACCGATACACCTTCTACTTTTATGCAGCTTTCAGGGATTTCCAGCACCATTGAAATTGCGCCGACAGTCTGTTTAGAGGTTACCCTTACAGGAATGGTTACCGATTCTCCGGTAATCATTTCTGTCCCATCTCTATCAAGGAAGATGTCGGGTGCAGTTTTGAACGTTGGAGAAGGATAATGGGATCCGTTTACATCTCCGCGACACAAACTATGAATCAGGAAATACAAAGTTGTATCATCGCCCAGGTTGAAATAAGCAGAATCAAAAAGCCAGTCGCTGCAAGGGAAGAAATTAGTGATTTGTCCAACAAACCTGCGGACAACTTGCAATGCGTCTGCGGCATTTATAACTCCGTCACAATTGACATCTCCAGCCTCGCGATTCAACCCGGACAGTGTATCTAATTCGACAAAATGCTTCAGTATTAAAAGACCGTCCGTGGCATTACCCCCTGCCCAGGGTTTTGTAGTGGAAAAATCCAGAGAGTAACTGCCTGGTTCAACATCCGGCAAATCAAAATAGCCGCTTAAGTCGGTGATGGTGGTATTAATGTTTGTGCCTTGTTGTTCAAGGAAAACAGTCGTGTTATCCATAGGTGTCTCCATGATGTTTTTATAGACAACATTGCCTGTCACATTCGTACAAGGATGAACGAGAATATCATGATCCTGGAAAGAAGCTTCCAGCACTTTTTCATTGATATCTGAATATTCACAGGCTCCCGGAGTGGTGAGGTCCCAGCTGAAGTTGTAATTCCCCGTTTCACCGGTGAAGGTCAACTCCATTAAAGTACTGCACACCAGGAAGATTTGATTTGCATCGGCATTGGATACAAAGACACCCGGGTTTAATTCAGGGTTAAGGTTTTGCACACCGGTAAACTGCAATGCATCAGCATCATAATTCAGGGTTAAAGAGAAGGAAGCAATTTCTCCAAAATTCCAGACGTGAACTGGCATAGTAATATTGCTTATGCAGAATTCACTTGCAGGACAGCCACCAGGATCATTGGGAATACCTTCACAAAGATAAGTTTCAATATTCCTTCTCATCCAACGCTGTGTTAAAGTGGCATCATATTGCAGATTAAACGTATACGGGCCTGTGTTCAGGTTAATAATTGCACCATCATTGGGTGTAAACTGTGGTTTAAGTTCCCACCCGGCAAAGTATTTAAAGTAGTATAATATACTCGGATTTGTTATGGAGAATGTTGCGGTTCTTGGATTAGTACAATCCCAGGAAACATTAAAATCGGTATATCCGGGTGATAATGGAACAGTGGGCCAATCGCAATCAGGTACAGGACTGAAATTTGTCCCGTATCCGGTTACATAACTGCCATCTAATGTTGATTTATTATAGATGGTATTGCAGCAAGGGCCATACACAGCAGTTAAACGATGATCCTGGTTCATGTTGATCGTAATCTGCGGATTAAAGACCGAACCTGTAATGAAGGATGGTTGAGATACCGTGTACAGTACTCCATCCACAAGCCAGTATTTGAAACAAGCGTTAACGGCGACAATTCCACATTCACCGGGTGCAGTCAGCGTAACCAGGTCACCAATGGCATATTGCCTTATAAAGGTTGGATCACCATCTGACTGACCATTCAGATCGACTTTTGAAACGGTTATCGTTTTGCCCGGATCATTCGGGCACCATCCCTGTGAGTCAACTGTCAGAGTGGCAATATCATCCGAACAGTCCTCCAGGCAGATACTGTCGAAAATCATTCCTTCAAAACCATCCCAACTGGTAATATCAACCCGGAACATGATGCCTTCAATATTGCTGATAAAGGCATTCCAGGGCAGGAAACCATTTACCCAGGTCCAGCTTCCGTCTGAACTGAAAGGTGGATTATTCCCCATGGCGGGCTTCAGCCTGGCACAGGTATGTCCCCAGTTGTTATTAGTTACACTTGGAATAGAGGTAAACCTGGCTAGGAATTGTGGATTAGTTGAGCTCAATGGGAGGTTTGGATCGAATCCCCTGAACAAATAAATATAAGGATTAAAGGCTGGGTCAATGTTGTAAGTCACCATCTGATCCCAGCACAGGCAGTTATTCGGACAAACAAGGTAATTACCCGTAAAATCAGAAGAATTGTTATAAAGCCAGGTGTCACCGGCACGGTCAAATACATACAACGCTTTATCTCCGGTATAGCCCTGTGAACCCGGCTCATCAATATAAGTGTTGCTGGCAGTCGGATGCGTGATAACACCATTCAGATCATTATACATTTTGAAATTACTGGCTCCGTCGTTGAAGTTCTCACAGGCCGGAGGGCATTGTGTTGTATCTCCATAGATAGCCATTAAAGTATCGCCGCACCAGGAATGATCCACCGTAATAGTGTAGGTGTTTGGTGAACCGGTGATGCAGGATGTATTCCTGTGCCAGTGGAGGAAGGGCACCCCGTTATGAGTGGCAGGAGCAGTAACCGTGAGTTGCGGGTCCGGACTTCCCGGATGGCAGAAGGTAATGGAATAAGGGGTGTTTGTTGTACCTGACATAGCGGGTGATGTCAGGTTGTAAGCCACAGGTATCCCTGAGGGAATACTGTTGACATAAACTATGCAGGTGTCACAAGGCGGAGGTGTAGGGCAGGGACTCAGACAGATACTGTCAAAGATCATTCCTTCCATACCACCCCATCCGGTTATGTCAACACGGAACATGATTCCTTCAATATTACTGATAAAGGCATTCCATGGCATAGAACCGTTTACCCATGTCCAGTTTCCGTCTAAACTAAAGGGCGGATTATTGCCTGAGGATGGCTTGATACGGGCACAGGTATGGCCCCAGTCGCTGTTATATAAATCGGTATTGGAGGTATACCTGGCTAAAAGCTGTGGATTGGTTGGACTCATGGGCAGATTTGGATCGAACCCGCGGTACAGATAAATATAGGGCTTAAAGAATGGGTCAATATTGTAAAATACATATTGATCCCAGCACAGGCAGTTATACGGACATGCCAGGTAATTGCCGGTAAATTCTGGTGTATTGTTATAAATCCAGGTGGCTCCGGCATGGTCAAACACAAACAATCCATTATCTCCGGCATAACCCATTGAGCCCGGCTCATCAATGTACATATTATCGGAGGTTTCGTCAGTGACTACACCATTCAATTCATTGTACATTCTAAAACTACTTGTCAGGTCGTTGAAGTTTTCGCAGGCTGGCGGACAACCTGTTGTATCTCCATAGATAGCCATCAGCGTATCGCCGCACCAGGAATGATCTACTGTTATAGTGTAAGCATTTGGTGAACCGTTGATGCAGGATGTATTCCTGTGCCAGTGGAGGAAGGGCGTCCCGTTATGAGAGGCAGGAGCAGTAACCGTGAGTTGCGGGTCCGGACTTCCCGGATGGCAGAAGGTAATGGAATAAGGGGTGTTTGTTGTACCTGACATAGCAGGTGAAGTCAGGTTGTAAGCGACCGGTATTCCGGCGGGAATGCTGTTGACATAAACTATACAAGTATCACAGGGTGCATTATCGCAGGGTTCCATACAGATGCTGTCCAAACGGAAGATCTCCTGACCACCCCATCCGTCAACATCAACCCTGAACATGATGCCGTCAATATCACTGATAAATGTATTCCAGTCGGGGACAGGACCTGTCGGGTAGTACAGCCATGTCCAGGCACCGTCAGAGCTTGAGGGAGGTACATTTCCGGCGGCAGGTTTAAGCCTTGCACAGGTATGTACCCATGTGTTGAATCCGGTCAGCGATGTGGAAGTGTATCTTGCCAGATATTGAGGATTGCCCGGACCCACCGGTGCATTAACATTAAATCCCCTGAACATGAATATGCTCGGATAATAATCATGGTCATTCTGCTCCATATTCATATCCCAGCATAAGCAGCTGTTCGGACAATGCAGGTAATCCCCGCTGTAATCTGCTGTGTTGTTATAGAGCCAGGTTGATCCTGAGATATCTGCAACCCTCAGACCAAGATCGCCTGCATACCCCTGAGAACCAGGTGCTTGTATTGTCAAACCATCGGTTGTGTTGTAAATATCACCTCCATTATTTGAGTAGATCATAAAATTACTGGTTCCGTCATTAAAGCTCTCGCAGGCAGGCGGACAGGGAAGCGAATCGATATTAACCATATAATCTTCCACTTCGCCATCCGGGAGAAGTCCCTCATAGGAAATGTAAGTGTTGGCAGTGCGGAACCTGAACCGGACATAGGACGTTCCGATCACCGCACTGGATGGTACAGTGAAGCTGAGGTAATTTGTTGAGTTAGTAACGGCTTCTTTGGTAAGGATATGTTCATTACTTCCTGTCCACTTGAAATCATGGTTAAAGTCCATCCACGCATCAAGGTAACCATTCACTGATGCCACAACTTCAATTTTAACCGTTTTACCCCGGTAGATCGGTGTCAGGAAAGTAACACCCTCTTCATCATCACCACAGTTTGGATAAGAGATGCTATTATCATCGCCATCAGCAAAAGAATTTTGCAGCCCGTTAATTTCCCAATCCACACAAGAGCCAATGTGATAATTGGTGTTCATAATATGCCGAGCACCATTATTTGCCAATAAAGTATGAAATTGATAATTTACCCCGTCATCGGGTGCATCACCATAATCGCACAGGACATATCGGACTTCAACATGATCTACCAGAATCATCGTATCAATTGGCGGATTAATAACAGGTTGAGCAAACAAACTGAGCGTAACGATCGTGTCATACTCTCCCGGGTAATATACTGGATATAAGGCAGTTGGATTGTCAAAATATCCTGAACCGGTGGCAGTCCATAACAAGGTGCTATAGTTGAAGTTAGGTATTATTCCCGGGTGGTAAGGGGTCTCTCTGCAAATTCTCCGGATCTTTTCATTACAATTTTTTACATCCAGGCATAATATACTCGCTGTATCAGAACAACCATATTTGTTTTGAACGACAACGGATATGTGATGCAGCCCAAGTACTGTGGATGAATACAGGAAGGTTTGTCCTCCACCCACCGGTACCCCATTATCATACCAGGTAATGATGGGATAATCAGGAGACGGGAAAAAGTTTGGATCACCCTGGTCGAGTGGCAAGGGAATGTAAAGAGAATAATAATATGCCCCTGTAGTGGTGGTTTGACAAAGGGTGTCACAACCCCTGGGGAACAGGCTTACATCCGGTTTCGGGAAAATAAAACCGGCATCCGCCGTATCGGAACAACCCGATTCTCTGTCGGTCATGATCAGGCTGTAAAAACCGGGAGCGATGGCCTTGATAATAGGAGTAGTGTCAGCATTGTTCCACAGATAAGAATACTTGAGTGAATCAAGGGGATTGGGAGAAAGTAAATGTTCAGCTCCTTCACAAATATTCAATGTCGGTACAGTTACCACAGGCTTATTATAAAATGCAATACAGATAGTATTGGTTGCCTGGCAAAGGGTAGTGTTATCGGTGACAGTTACAGTAAAATAGTAAATGGCTGTATAATAAATACTTGGGGCATTAAACGTGACGGTAGTTTTATACCCTGCATTAGTATTATTATCTGTAAAGCTGACAAGGGAGGTAAGGGGCAGGCTACTGCTCCAGCTATAAGTGTAATTGGGATAGTATGGTGTTTTAAGTTCGAATGAGTTAGTACTCATCGGATACATACAAAATAGTTTTGGACCCGTTATTGCTGCTTCGGGCTCCTCCAGCAGGTAAATATAAATGCTGTCTGACCTGCCTTTACATCCGTAAGTGTTGGTAATTTCCACCCAGTAATTGCCATATTGGTAAGCATCGTAGGTTGTGTTTGTAGCTCCCGGAATGGCGATGCTGTCTTTGTACCATTGATAGCTGATCATACCGGAACAGGTTGCCGTAAGAGTTTCAAAATCGCCCGGGCAGATAACGGTGTCAACGGAGGTTATCAGGCAACTGGGTGCCGGATTTACTGTAATCAATTCGGTTTTACTATCTGAACAACCATATTTATCGTTAATTGTCAGTGTAACCCAATAAGGTTGAGGCCACGGGGTGGTGTTTTCATAGGATTTTACAGGATCTTTATCATAAGAATAGGATAAATCCCCGAAATCCCATGAATACCTGGGGTCATTGTTATCAGGAGAGTAAATTGACACGAACGAGGCTGCTTCATCTGCACAAATCGGAATAGTATGGTAAAAATCAGCCTGTGGCAACCGGATGTAAACGGTCCTGGTATAGGTGGAATGACAGGGCGGAGTGTCGTTATCAGTGGTTTCCAGCGTAATGGTATAGTTTCCTGTTGCCGGTACAGTCAGTTCGGGGTTCGGATCACTGCTGCTGAGTGAAAAACTGCATCCTGCAGAAGGAATTACCGACCAGTTGTAAGACGTAATAGCATAACCGGGATTAACTTTTGAGGCATTTTTAAATATTATCTTATTGCAGAGAGGATAATATTGATACTTAGCCTTAGAATTCGGACAATTGGTTGGCAGATCAGGATCGGGATCGTTGTCGTGGCAGCCTCCGTTGCAATAGCACTTGTCAACCTTAACGATGACTCTTTTAGATATGGTTTTACATCCGTTTTGTGTCAGTTCAACCCAATATTCATAGTTTCCTGCAACCGTAAATGAGGCTATGTTTACGGTATAGGTCGGACCACTTCCCACCAGACCGCTAATGTTACTGAACCAGTTAAAGGTGCAACCGGAACAACTGGATGGATCTGCCGTAAGAACAACAGTTGCAACATCGTTTAAACAGAAAAGAGGTGGATCAGGAGTATATAATACGTTTACCGGTACGCCATATATGGTAACCACATAGGTATCACTACCGCCACATCCTGTGACTGTGAGAACTGCACTATTTGAAGCTGTTCCATTCCACCGGATAGCTACATCTTTTGTTCCCTGCCCTGATATAATAGTCCCCTGCTTAGGCGGGTTTATCGACCATTCGTAATTTCCGTTCGGATCAGAACCGGTTGCGTTGTATGTTACAATATCATCCACACATGCGGATGACGAAGCACTGCTGATATCAGGAGCAGGCCAGACTGTAACATTTATTGAAGTGCTCGACCAACAATTATAGGGAGTAATCATTTGGGTAACCTGAAGGGTGTAATTACCGGTTGTTTTCCACCTGACGACAACAGAGTCCTTAAAGTCTCCCATAGTCGAAAGGATATCCACGCCGCTGCCTGGGGTCCAGTTGAATGGATACCCAACAGTATTAGATGAAATATGGTAGGTGTAATTTACACCGGGGCACACTGTTAATGGCCCGGTTATATTGCCGAGAACAGGATTGGCAATGACTTTCACCACCCTGATCGCCGACGTATTACAGTAGGCTGTGCTACTGGTATTTGCTGTAATGGTATAGATCCCGGGTGTATTCCAATCGATGGTTATGGCGTTTCCACCCCATGAGGTTATTGAGGCACCTGCAGGAGTGACGCTGCAACTGGAAATGGGCCCGTTAGTATGATAGGTTATACCCGGGGTTCCTTCACACACAGTTACAGCCCCGTCGTAGAAAGCGAATACCCGTAAAACATGAACAACATAATTTTTGCTGACACCGGGGCCGCAATTGGCCAATGGATTAGTGTAGTGGCAATGAATCGTATATGTTCCGGGATTGGTAAAGGTTATGTTAACCGTCGATACATTTTTGTCTGCCTTATTGAAATAATATCCAACACCTCCTCCTCCGGTGACTATCCATTCGTAATAAGTCCCGGGCATGTGGGGTATGGAATAACTGTTTGATGTGCCGACACATACTGTCGGACCTGTTCCCGTGATATCAAAGTCGGGGTAGAATACAGGCACGTACATAGTGGTTTTTCCCTGACAGAGCGACCCGCAACCAGGCGTTTCAAGGGATACACTGGTGACCGGTGAAAGGATGGTATTCCACTTCACGGAAATACAAGAAGTATTTGTTCCGGAAAGAATGGTTCCTCCAACCACTGTCCAGTTATAAGTGACACAATCAGCTGAAGTACAGAAAGTTGAAGTATCACCGGCACATACTGTTCCTTCTTTGCATTCATAACAACAATTATAAAGGATATCCGGCCCTTCCTCTGCAACGATGGTAATCTCATGTGAAATGGTGTCGGTACAGCCGCATGGTATTTTTGTCTCAATCGTGTCTTCACCCATATAGCTGGTAATTATCCGTCCTTCACCCATATCAGTTACTGTCAGCAATACTTTATAGGTACCTGCTGCTGCGTATTGATGGGTAGGTTCAAACACATCAGAGGTTGTCTTGTCTCCAAACTCCCAATGCCATTTGCTCCCACCGGAATGGTTAAAGAAGCTGATAACGTCTTTCTTACAGATAGGATCAACAGAGGGGTCAAAGGAAAAAGCAGCCTCAGGTCCGTCGATCAGACATACCTTCATTAATATGGAATCTTCACAGCAGCCTCCGTCCAGTAATCCCTTGATGACTACTTTTATATATCCGGAAGTTCCCGTTCCCCATAGAATAGTCAGGGGATTACCTGTGTAACTCGTTGGTACACCGCCTGTAACGGTCCAGGTATAGCTATAATCCGATCTGTTTGGATATACAGTGTAAGTATGAGGTGTATTCTTACAGGCAGCTATTGTATCGCAGTCGTCTATAATAGGTGCATTTTTTGTATTTCCCTGTTCAGGCTGGGGGCAGCAGGCATGTAAAGGAGGGCAGATGTCTATGGCATCTTTTAATATAAAATCAGGACAACAGATGGGGGGCAGTAAAGGATAAACAATGATGGTAATCGTTTGTGAGGGGCAAAAGGCATCAGTTATAGTTACAGTATAGGTCCCCGGTTTAACTCCGGCCAGATCCTGAGTGATCTCGCCGTTACTCCATTGGTAAGAATAAGGAGGGAAACCCCCTGTTACCGTTAAATCGATATCGTTTAGCGGACAACCATGGGTAATCGTATAGGTCAGATTCATACCCGGAGAGTCAATGATAGTAGCCGTTGTAGTTGCAGTACACCCGTTGGCGTCGGTTACCGTAAATGTGTAAGTACCTGCAGGATATTTGGGCAGCGTTGAGAAACCGCCTGACCAGTCATCAAATTGACATGGATAGGCTGCCATCGGACAAGGACTGATATTGACAGAATAATTGGGTGTTCCGCCGGATGGAACAATATAGAATCCTCCCGGACCTCCGGGGCAGGCCGGAGAGTAAGGTGTAACGGAAAGGATCAGATCTGGGGGTTCTGTGATCGTGATGACGCGAATTTGCACACAACCATTGGCATCTGTAACGGTTACAGTGTAAACACCCTCAGTTAACCCATAAATAGTCTGAGAGGTGGCTCCATTGCTCCATGAATAATAATAAGGAGCTAAGCCTCCGATTGCCGTTACCGATATAATGCCGTCATCTCCTCCGGGACATGAAACATGTTGAACCTGATCAACAATTATCATCAACACAGGGGTTACCACATGAATGGCCTTTGAAATATACGTATCATCATCAACTGTAACCTTCAATCTGTAATCACCCACAGTCGAGGTGCTGTAAGTGGCTAAGGTGGCACCGGGTATGTCATCCTGGTTGAGTTGCCATTGCAAGCCGGCGTAGGCTGCTGTCGTGCCGATCAGTTCAACCGGATTACCATGACAAATCATCCCATTCCCGCTGACTGATGTTTCAATTGAGCGGTAAATAATGATTTCAGACACATCAAGCCCAATAAGATTACTCCTGTAAATGTTTATTGGAAGAGGATCAGTATATATCCCTGTAACCAATACTTCATCTGTCATTATTCCTTGATAATAACCCTGCCCATAAAGTGTGAAATATTCATAACCACCGATAATTTCAATATCATATTTATTAACATTAGACATAGTATATGTAATCGAAGTACCGTTATCTATTGTGTCCTCATAAACCACGTTTCCCTGATATAGGCATGCGATATGCAGTTGATCAGCCATACTATAATTGCAGGTGAGTTTATGTGTGGTATCATTGATCTGTTCAATTGTTGAACTTGAAATCAATTGGTTTGGAATATTATTGAGATCACCCCACTGGTTCCAGGTAATCTTTGCCCCCGGAAGGTTAGTAAAATGGTACCAGGCAGCAAAGTTTGTATATGAACCAAGGTCCAGACTCACGCTCAGGCTGTCGCCTAAATTTGCAATAATCAGAGAATCACCACTTACCATTAACCCTGCCCCGGCATTAGCGGTATAGGTTAAACCGTCAAAAACCACAGAAGATCCGTTACAGGTATATCCCAGATTATTGATGGTAATGATTTGTGTTTGACTACATCCGTTGGCATCTGTAACTATTACCATATCATTACCTCCTACTAACCCACCGACGTCAGAAGTAGTGGCGCCATTACTCCATAAATAAGTGTATGGAGCTGTCCCGCCGCTCGGAGTAACAGTGATTGTCCCATCGCTTCCCCCTAAGCAAATCACGTCTGTTGTAACATAATTGATCGAAATTGGCTCGACAACAGTCACATTAAATGAGCAGGTCGAAGTATTCCCGGCTGCATCAGTAGCCTGGAAAATGATAACAGTTGTCCCAACAGGAAAAGTAGAGCCCGAAGGAAGTCCTCCGGTCTGTGTTACTATGGTTGCATCGCAGTCATCTGTTGCAATAGCATCGGGAAAGGTAACCACCTGGTCGCAGGGACTGAAAATATCGTCAGGACAAGTGATTTGGGGCGGTGTAAGGTCATCTCCCGTGATTTCAGCTGTACAATTTGAGGAATTTCCTGCTATATCAGTAACCGTCATCACTACATTATGAACCTGGTTATGAGAAGAAGGAAGAAGGGTTCCTGCGACAGGGTTCTGGGTGATGATGACCGGTCCGCAATTATCACTGGCCTCCATATCAGGGGTCAGATCCGGAACGGCAATCCTGCATGGTCCACCCGGGTTCTGTTCAAGGGTGACTTTCACGTTCTTTGAACACTGACTGATCACCGGCGGCTGCATATCAAGTACATCTACTGAGAAGGTACAGGTGCCCGTATTCCCGTCAGAATCAGTGACTAAATAAGTTACAATGGTTACCCCTTCATTGAACACCGAACCTGAAGCGCTGTTATTGCCATTCAGGATGCTGGCACCGGTTGAAGAATAGGTAATGGCAAAATCAGGGCAATTGTTCAAAAGGGAAGGGTCAATTCCATTAACCACAGATGAACATAACTGGGGGTTTGTATTAACTTGCTGGTTTGGAGGACAGATTATATGAGGGAGATAATAACTCACTATCCTGGTCCCGCCTATCCATGCGCTGCACCCGTTATTGTCAAAAGTACCCTTTACCTTGTATGAACCAATTTGTGTTATTCCTGTAAAACAAAGCTGAGCTCCGGTTCCGGCTAACGTGGTTCCGGTTGGCGATCCATTCAGGTAAAGCTCATAAGTTACCCCTGTCTGGGAATTGCTCAGACAAAGAGTGGCACCCGGACCTCCCTGGCAAATTTCTCCATAACCGTCAAAACCATAAGAAGTTGGGCCTGGAAGAATGGTGAAAGTAATGGTTGAAACGATTCCTGTACATCCATTGGCAGTCGGAGTTACGTTTATGGTGCCGTTTACCGGAACTGAGTTTTTGTTTAAGGCTGTAAATGAAGGGATAGTATTGTTCCCGCTGAAAATACTTAGGCCAAATCCCGGATTGACAATAGCCCATGCAAAATTAGTGCCGCTCACCGGTCCCGTGATATTGATCGCATTGGTTACCTGATCATTACAATATACCTGGTCGGGGATAGGATCAACGGAAGGAGTGGGCTTCACTGTAATGGAAAAAGTTACCGCGGTCCCGTTGCATCCGTTGGCAGTGGGTGTCACCGTGATAGTGGCGATGATGGCAGCAGTGGTTGTATTGATGGCAGCAAAGGCAGCAATAGAACCATTACCGCTTGCTCCCAGCCCGATGGCCGGATTATTGTTCGTCCAGTTGAAGGTAGTTCCCGGTATCGGCCCCGAGAAGATAATCGCATTTTGAATGTCATTGTTACAGAGGATTGAATTGGGTACCGGGTTCATGGTCGGTGGGTTATTAACAACTACGCTCGTTGAACCGACAGATGAACAACCGTGCATATCGGTAACGGTGACTGTATAGGTTCCTGACATGGAAGGGACAGCGTTAAGGATCAACGGATTCTGTATCATTGAGGTGAAGCCGTTCGGACCACTCCATAAATACATGTTGCCTCCGGATGCCGATAATTGAATGGCACTTCCTGCGCAGACAGGGGAGTTACTTTGAACCCCGATAGTGGGGTTGGAATAAATAACGACAGCTGTGGATGAAACCGAAGCACACCCATCTGAGCCGGTAACGGTAACATAATACAACCCTGACTGACCAGGATTTGCATTGGAAATGACCGGGTTTTGGGTGCTTGATACGAAGCCATTTGGGCCTGACCAAAAATACTGGTAAGGTCCGGAACCACCACTGGCATTGGCCGTTAAAGCAAGGGTCATTCCCTGGCATATCGGACTGTTACTGGAGACATTAACAACAGGTGGGGTGCCAACCACAACCATAGCATCGCCCTGCATGGTGGCTGAGCAATTCTGACTGCTGGTAGCTATGACTGTATATGAACCCGGACTGATCTGGTTTCCGAAAGAAATGGCTGTTCCGTTCCCTGAAATGCTGATGCCGGTATATACGGAATTTAAATATAGTTTATATAGAACACCTGTCTCTGAACCTGATAGGTTAACAGGTACTCCGTTACCTCCTGAACAGAAAAATCCACCGCCGTTCAGGCTGTATTCAGCAGGATTGCTATAAACGACAATTGAATTCGTTGCACTGCCGGTACAACCAGTTCCCGGACTGGTATAGTAATAGGTCAGGGTGTGTGTCCCTTGACCGGCGATGGATGCATTAAAATTTGAACCGCTTACTCCCTGCCCGGAATAGGTCCCTCCTGCTGGAATACCTCCGGTGAGCTCATAGGTGGTCGAACTGATACACTGACCTTGCAGCGGGTTCGTCCATGACACAGACTGGCCGAAATTAATACTGCCGTTTACATATTCGGAGCATAGTTCACTTCCGTCCAAATCGTTAAACTGGCAACTGCCGGGTATGAGGTTCCATGTTAAAATACTGTTACCCGGTAACCCATTGAAATTAGCCGTTAAGAGAGTCGCACCATTGGGAATGGTAACAGGACTTATATTGAAATAACTTATGTGAAGTGAACCCATGACGGCGTTTACGTTCAGCATCCCGCCTGACAGAAGGGGATTTGCCGTATAACTCTGATACGTCAAAAGGGATTGGTTATAATTCAATTGTAAAGAGAATGAGGCAAACCCCATTGCATAGGATACAGTGACAGGAACGGCTATCGGATTACTACACTGATTAATAACCGGTGCTGTTACCTGTATACAAGGATTGGTAACATTAACTGTTACATTATCAGTCCCATAACATAATGTTGAAGGATCTGTTGCTTGTAAAGTAAAAGCTGTGGTGGAAGAAAGAGGTACTGTGAGAGTACTGGCCTGGTTTGGGTTAACAACCATAGAGGCAGGTTCCCAGTGATAATTGTAAACCCCGCTTCCACCGGTGGCAGAGCCTGATAATGTGGCTGCATTGCCGGAAATGATGCTCTGATCGGTACCTGCATTGGCCACCGGAGATGTATTCAACATTACCGTTGCAATGCCCTGCATGACGGCGGAGCAATTCTGCATGTTGACAGCCTGGACTGTATATGAGCCTGGATTCGTCTGGTTCCCGAATGTAATAGCTGTTCCGGTCCCTAAAACGCTGATTCCTGTATTCGATCCGTTTAAATCTAGATAATAAGTGACGCCGGACTGAGAACCGGTTAAACCTACGGATACTCCATCCCCGCCGGAGCAAAAACTTCCGCCACCGGTTACCATGAAACCCATTGGATTGTTTGTAACTGTGATGGTTGCAATTCCTGTTGCCATGTTCATACAGCCATTGGCATCAGTAACAGAGATGATGCTATAAGTTGTTGTGACAGAGGGACTAACATTGATTACATAAGGAGAGGTTGTTATGTTTGTATAAACCGTTGTAGACATACCATTAGATAAATTGATATTGTATGGAGGAGTTCCACCTGTGATGTTTATGTTGAGGTTTGCACTGCCTCCCTGGCAGATATTGCTGCTTCCGCTTAGGGAAGCTGTAGGTAACGACAAAACCTGGACTGTAGCACAATCTGAGTAAACTGGCCCGCAGCTTGTTCCGCTTTGAGTAACCATACATCGGAAGTATGTAGTCGAAGTAAGCGGTTGTGTCGTGTAGGAATTCGAGGTGGCCGACAGAATATCGGTCCAGGAACCTGCACAGGATACGGATGACTGCTGCCATTGATATAAGAGGGCACCCGAACCTCCGGTTGCTAATATCGTCATAGTATGGGTGGAAAATGAACAAATGGAAACCCCTGCAGGCTGGACGGAAATAACTGGATCAGCAGGTGCGGTGACACTGCCGTTGGTGAAATTGCAGGTTATAATTTCATCATTATCATCACCAATAATATTATCACCAAAAGTTGCCAGATCGAAAGTAAAGGGACACGAACCGCCTATATAGTTGAATTTCAATGTAATGAGTGTAGCTGTCCCTATATCCACAGGTAAAATCGAATTAAGAGCGATCCGGACCTGGGTTGTTGTTCCATTGGCTAAAAAAAGACCCCCGGAAAAGGCAGGGTTAAGGTCCTGATAACCGGTATAGGTAACCTTGGTGTTATCATAATTGAAAGCCAGGTTAAACGAGCCAACACCTGTCAAGCCCGTTACAAGAATGGGAACTAGGATGTTATTTCCCGGACAGGCAAGAATATTCTGAAGACTTGCAGAAAGGGTGGTGGTATTATCCGGTACCGGATCCAATGAAGAATACTGCTTGCTTTTCTTGTTCAGTAACAGTGAATTTTCCGGGTCGGTTAGGGCCGGAAGATTGAAACCCGGATCATTCGAAAAAGCATAAGAGGGAGGCACATAGCTTCCATTTACATCACCCGTACAAATTCCTTTAATATTTTGAGTGTAAGTGGTGGTCCCGTCCACAACCAGGGAAAATTCTTCAAATTGCCAGTCCCCGTTGGGAAAGGATGAAATGATCCCGACAAAACGCTTCACGATCAATCTGGCATCCAGGGCATTAACTGCTGCATCCATATTCACATGAGCTGCCTTTTCCCGTATCCCTGTAAGAATGCTCATTTTTACCCAGTGTTTTAATACCAGGAGTTGATCAGTGGAAGCGGCCCCTCCCCATGGAGTCGTTGATGACAGCTGAAGGGTATAGGTGCCGGCCGCCAGGTTTTGAAACTGGTAATAGCCTGAGGCATTGGTAACGGTTGACAATCCGCCGGGTTGTAATGTTACGGTTACATTCCCCAGGACGGAAGAGGAGGCATTATCATAGCTTACTACGCCGCTGAGTGTGCTTTGCGACTGTACCAAATAAGGTGCTGTCAGTACGGTCAATAACAGGAACAGGTAATGTGCTTTCATTGTTATATTTATTAAGGTATTAATATATGTTAATGTTAGTTATTAATTTTTATGTTATTGTTAATCAAAGGATTAATCTTGTTTTCTGACTCACTGTTCTTAACATCATGAAAAGAATCCAGGATGCGATATTACATTGATAAATAGTGCTCCGCTTCATGAATGAGGGAACGGTAACTTTCATTGAGTGAACGGTAGCTGATGCAAAATGAATGGGAAAATATGTCCGTTAGATTGTTAATTTTGCCGAAATCAAAATTCTATCCATTGGAAACCATCAGGAAAATCTACAAGATCGGGCAGGGGCCTTCCAGCAGCCATACCATGGGCCCCCGTAAGGCTGCGCTTTTGTTCAGGAATAAATATCCCGAATCCTCAATGATCAGGGCAACATTTTATGGTAGCCTGGCAGCAACCGGTAAAGGTCATATGACCGATGTGGCGGTAACCGGGGCGCTTTCTCCCATCCCCGTTGAGCTTGTCTGGCATCCTGAGATTTTTCTGCCCTTTCATCCAAACGGAATGAAGTTTGAGGCTATCGGCGCTGATGGGGTTTCTTTGGGAAACTGGACGGTTTATAGCATTGGCGGAGGTGATATTGCAGAAGAAAACCAGTCGGTTGATAAGTCACCGGTCTATTCCCTGGATAAAATGAAAGACATCCTGAACTGGTGTTCGGGCGAAGGTCGTACCCTGTGGGAATTCGTTGAAACTCATGAAGACAGCAGTCTGTGGACCCACCTGGAGGAGGTGTGGGGAGTGATGAAGGAGGCTGTTGAAAGAGGTATTGACATGGAAGGCTGCCTGCAGGGTGGTCTGAACCTTCAGCGAAGAGCAGCTTCCTATCATGTAAAGGCTTCCGGTTACACCCATTCAATAAGAAATAAAAGCCTGGTTTTTTCCTATGCCCTGGCTGTTTCAGAAGAAAATGCCGACGGTGGCCGTATCGTTACCGCTCCTACCTGCGGTTCCTGCGGTGTTGTCCCGGCCGTGCTTTACCACCTGCATAAAAACCACGATTTTTCGGATAAAAAAATTCTGAAAGCCCTGGCTACTGCAGGATTGATAGGTAACCTGGTAAAGGTGAACGCTTCTATATCAGGCGCAGATGTAGGGTGCCAG
>JAPLDE010000038.1:31188-42763 GCA_026391855.1 Bacteroidota bacterium
CTGCGCCATGGCTGCTGCTGCTGCTAATCAGCTTTTCGGCGGATCGCCCGGCCAGGTTGAATATGCAGCCGAAATGGGTCTGGAACACCACCTCGGCCTTACCTGTGATCCGGTTAAAGGTCTGGTTCAGATCCCCTGCATCGAAAGAAATGCCTTTGCCGCCGCCAGAGCACTCGACTGTAGCCTGTATTCCATGTTTTCCGATGGTCATCACCAGGTCAGCTTCGACCGCGTGGTCAGCGTAATGGCGAAAACAGGTCACGATATACCCAGCCTGTACAAGGAAACTTCAGAAGGAGGACTGGCCTCGATAACGGAATAATCAGCGGTTAACTGTATTGTTGATCCCTTCTTTCCTTAAGCAATCGACCTTTTTTATTACCTTTGCCCCACTCAAAATTATAGGTAGATATTGATTATGAATTGTTTATAAAATTTCCATTTCTCTAAACCCCTTCTCTTTTAGGTGAAAGGGTTTGGGGTTGAGGTGAAAATACGAAATCTTAACTATATTCTCATGAAGCAACTAATTGAATGTGTACCCAATTTCAGCGAGGGTAAGAATATGGCCCTGATAAAACAGATCACCGACCAGGTTGAGACAGTTGAAGGGGTCAGACTGCTGGATGTGGACCCGGGTAAGGCTACCAACCGGACCGTTGTAACTTTTGTAGGAGAGCCTGAAGCTGTGCTCGAAGCCGCTTTCAGGGCTGTGAAGAAAGCCTCTGAAGTGATTGATATGCAACATCATAAAGGCGAACATCCCCGCTTTGGCGCTACGGATGTTTGTCCACTGGTCCCTATTGCAGGCATCACTATGGAAGAAACGGCCCGATATGCCCGCAAACTGGCTGAAAGAATAGGTACTGAACTTGGAATACCTGTCTATTGTTATGAAAATGCTGCTTTTACTCCTGAAAGGCGAAACCTGGCCAATTGCAGGTCGGGAGAATATGAAGGGCTCCCGGAGAAGTTAAAAGACCCGCACTGGAAACCGGATTTCGGTCCGGCCGTGTTTAACCCCACGGCAGGCGCTACAGCAGTAGGGGCCAGGGATTTCCTGGTAGCCTACAACATCAACCTGAATACTACTTCTGTCAGAAGAGCCAATGCCGTCGCCTTCGATATACGGGAAAAGGGTAGGCCGGTCAGGGAAGGGAACCCCATCACCGGAAAGATCAGGAAAGATGAAAACGGTGAACCTGTCTATATTCCCGGTTCATTAAAAGCCTGTAAAGCCATCGGGTGGTTTATCGAAGAATACGGCATCGCCCAGGTATCCATTAACCTGACAAACATCAGCATCACCTCTGTTCACGAGGCCTTTGAAGAATCTTGTAAGAAAGCCCTGGAAAGAGGGCTTAGGGTGTCGGGATCGGAATTGGTTGGTCTGATCCCCAGGAGTGCGATGATAGCCACCGGAAAGCATTTCCTGCGAAAGCAGAGCCGTTCGGTGGGCGTCTCCGAAGAGGAAATAATAAAAATCGCTATAAAATCGTTGGGTCTTGACGACCTGAAACCCTTCAATCCAAAGGAAAAGATCATCGAATACCTGCTGGAGAACCCGGCCGACAAGAAGCTGATCAGCATGACCGTTGAAGGATTCGCCAATGAAACAGCTTCCGAGTCGCCTGCTCCGGGCGGGGGCTCTGTTTCTGCAGCCATGGGAGCCTTCGGGATCTCGCTGGCAACCATGGTGGCCAACCTTTCTTCCCACAAAGCGGGCTGGGATGACCGCTGGGAAGAGTTTTCCGACTGGGCCGAAAAGGGACAGCAGATCAAGGATGAGCTCCTTTTCCTCATCGACGAAGATACCCGGGCTTTCAACCGTATCATGGATGCCTTCGGGCTTCCAAAGGGAACGGAAGAAGAGAAAAATGCCCGTCACCGGGCCATTCAGGAAGCTACCCGATACGCGATCGAGATCCCTTTCAGGGTGATGAAAAGATCATACGACAGCATGGAAATTATTAAAGCCATGGCTGAGACCGGCAACCCGAATTCCGTTTCTGACGCCGGAGTGGGAGCGCTGGCAGCACGCTCGGCCGTTATGGGCGCCTTCCTCAACGTGAAGATCAATGCTTCCGGCCTCGATGACAAGGATTATCTGAAAGAGATACTCGAAAAAGGAACCCAAATTGAACAAAATGCCATCAACATGGAACAAAATATCCTCCGGATCGTCAACATTAAAATCAAATAACAGGCAATAATTGTCAATTGTCAATAATCAATTATCAATTTGCCACATTAATGAATAAGCTTAGGGTTGAAAAAGACTTTTTAGGTGAAAAAGAGCTTCCTGCAGAAGCCTTGTATGGCTTGCAATCCCTGAGGGCCAGCGAGAATTTCCCGGACAGAACCCCTTTCCGCCTGGAATGGTACAAAGCCCTTGGGACGGTGAAACTGGCCTGTTTTAACACCTGCCTGAAATATCGTTCAGCCCTGCACCAACGATTTCCTGTCGGGCGATTGCTGAAGGCAAACATTATGATCAGTTTATCGTTCCGGCTGTCTCCGGTGGGGCAGGTACCAGTATTAACATGAATATCAATGAGATACTCGCTAACCTTGCGCTGTTAAAATTGGGGGAAAACCCTGGTAATTATTCCAGGGTCGATCCTGTCGAAACAGCCAATATCTTCCAGTCGACCAATGACGTCGTTCCTACTTCCCTGAAGGTGGCCATGATGCGTCTTCTGCAGGAGTTGGAAGCATCCGTCAACATTGTCAGGTCAAAGACCGAGCATTTGGAGACTGAGTACCGTCAGGCGCTCAGGATAGGATTTACCCAGCTGCAGGAAGCCGTTCCTACCAGCTTCGGAAAGTTGTTCAGCACATACAGTGAGGCGCTTTCAAGGGATTGGTGGAGGGTGTCTAAGTGTTTCGAAAGGATCAAACAGGTGAACCTTGGAGGAGGAGCCATCGGTACCGGTATCGGAATACCCCGCTTTTACATCATGGAGGTCGTTCAGGAATTGCAGCGGATCACTCAGCTACCGCTTACCCGCAGCGAAAATTTGCCGGATGCCACCAGCAACCTCGACAGCTATGTGGAAGTCCATGCCATTCTGAAGGCCCATGCAGTCAACCTTGAAAAAATGGTGTCCGATCTGCGCCTGCTGGGTTCCGATCTGGTTTCATCCGGAGAGGTCTCCCTTCCGGGTAAACAGGTGGGATCAACCATCATGCCTGGAAAAGTTAACCCGGTGATCCCCGAATACGTGGTGAGTGTGGCCCATAAGGTTTATGCCAACGATATGCTGATCACCTCGTTATGCGGACAGGGTGCGCTGGAACTGAATGCCTACCTGCCTTTAATAGGACATGCCCTCATCGAAAGCCTGAAATTACTGGTTTCTGCCGGTAATACCCTTAGCGATAACCTTTTTGACGGGTTAAAGGTACATACCGAAAAGGGAAAAGACCGGCTGTTCAGGAGTCCCTCGGTCACCACGGCCCTGAGCCCGTATATCGGTTACCACAAGGCGGCTGAAATAGCCATGCTGATGAAAGAACATGCACTCGACGTATTTGAGGCCAACGAAAAACTCGGTTTTATTGATGATAAAAAGATTATTGAAATTCTGCTGCCGGAAAACCTGTTGAAAATGGGCTATACACTGGATGATATAGCAGGAAATAAGGAGGAGAAAGGATAATGTCAGCAAAAGGAAAGGAAAACAAACCGCATATCGGCATCTTCGGCCGCCGTAACAATGGCAAGAGCTCCCTGATCAATGCCCTGACCGGACAGGAGACTGCTATCGTTTCTGAAGTGCCCGGTACTACTACCGATCCCGTAAAAAAGAGTATGGAAATCCCGGGGATTGGGGCGGTGGTGTTGCTCGATACGGCCGGAATCGACGATTTGGGTGAATTAGGCCTTAAAAGGATAGGGAAGAGCCTGGATGCCCTGAAAACCATCGACCTGGGAATACTGCTCATCACCGGCAATCAGTTTGGTGAGGAGGAAAAGCAGTTGATCACCGCCTTTAATGAACAGGAAGTCCCCTTTATTATTATTCATAATAAGTCTGATATACAGGCACTTAAACCTGAACTAGCCAGGGAGTTAGTGAATACCTGTAAGACGAAGGTCCTTGATTTTTCCGCCCTTCAGCATCCGGATCTCACTGAACTGATTGAAATAATCAGGCTGAAGATCCCTGAATCTGCCTGTAAGAGTGCCGTCCTGGTGGGTGACCTGATTTCATACGGAGATGTTGTGCTGCTGATCACCCCTATCGATATTGAGGCTCCGGAAGGAAGGATGATCCTCCCGCAGGTGCAGGTGATCAGGGATGTGCTCGATCATGACGGAATAGCGGTCGTTTGTAAGGAAAGAGAGGTTGATACCCTGATTCGTACGCTGAATCCCCGCCCTAAGCTGGTTGTAACCGACAGCCAGGTGTTTCCTAAAGCCGATGCCTCTATCCCTAAAGATATCATGCTGACCAGTTTCAGTGTGGTACTGGCCAGGCAAAAGGGAACTTTTGAGGATTATCTGAAAGGAACGCCCACCATTTCAAAGCTGAATGACGGCGATAAGGTCCTTATCCTGGAATCCTGTTCCCATCATGTTTCCTGCGACGATATAGGCAGGGTGAAACTGCCTCGCTGGATCAGCAACTTTACCGGGAAACAACTTCATTTTCAGGTTGTTCCGGGGCTTGACAAGCTTCCTGATGACCTTTCCTCCTTTTCCCTGGTCGTTCAATGCGGAGGTTGCGTGATCACCCGGAAACAGGTGCAGAACCGTATCCGTCAGGCTATACAGGCCGGAATTCCCGTGACCAACTACGGAATGACCATCGCATATGTCCATGGAATCTATAACCGGGCCATTGCCCCTTTTACCAGGGGAAGTGATCAATCGATCGATTATCTGTAGTTTAATTTTATAAATAAAAGCAGGATGAATATCATTATCACCGGAGCCGGACAGGGAATAGGGCTGGAACTGGCCAAAGCTTTTACGGAAGACCCCGGTAACGTCATCATTGCCCTTTCCAGAAAAATTGACAAACTGCAGACCCTGGCAGAGCAAAAAAACAAGGGTAAGCTGATCTTTTCCGAACTGATCCCTTTTTCATTCGACCTGGTAAAGGGCGATTACAGGGAATTGTCGGCATTTGCCGGTCTGTATTTCAACCAGGCGGATATTCTGATTAACAATGCGGGTCTTTTGGTTAATAAGCCTTTTCAGGATATCCTCCCGGAAGAATTCGATGCGGTGTTTGATACAAATGTAAAGGCTGTTTTCAGGATGGTGCAAACCTTCCTTCCTGCCTTTCATAAAGGATCACACATCGTGAATATTTCGAGTATGGGAGCCGTACAGGGAAGCAGAAAATTTCCCGGACTTTCGGTGTACAGTGCCAGCAAAGGGGCTGTAACTACACTGACGGAATGCCTGGCCGAGGAATTAAAGGGAAAAGGAATCATTGTCAACGGACTGGCCCTGGGCTCTGTTCAGACAGAAATGCTGACCCTGGCCTTTCCGGGCCTGAAAGCCCCGATCACCGCGGCCTCCATGGCTTCCTATATCAAAGATTTTGCCGTCAGCGGCAGGAATTATTACAACGGTAAAGTCCTGAATGTTGCCCTGACAACCCCCTGATCACCATTTTCTTTTCCCATTACTGGAAAATTTCACCGTCTCTTCATACCGGAGATGCTTTTTGGTATTATCTTTAGTACCCAAAAAATATAGCGTTTATGAAAAAGATTACTATCCGGTCGGCAGCGATTGCCTTTACCTTATTATTTCTTTTCCCGGGATGGAATTCCCCGGTGCAGGCTCAGGACCAGCCTTTATCCGATATTTACTGTTCCTCCTATAATGGCTGCGGAGTCTATATTACCGGGGTTCTGCTGACACCGGGATTGTCAAACTTAGGGACCGTCTGCAGTACTAATGGCTATGGAAATTATACCACAACCATTGTTCCCATGAGCATCGGGCAGAACTTTGATGTACTTATTACGGTGGCGGGAAGCACTACCAATACAGTGTGCAAAATATTCGTCGACTGGCAGTTAAATGGTGATTTTAATGGTCTCGGCGAGGTGATCACCCTGAACGGATCGCCCGGAGTGGGGCCCTATACCGGAACGATAACCGTCCCCTCATCTGTGGTCCCGGGTTTAACCCGGCTCAGGGTCAGGGTGGGAAATAGTACGGTAATCGCCTGCAGTTATGCAGTGGCTGGTGAAACAGAAGACTATACGGCGGAAATTGCCCAGCCGCTTCAGGTAACGGCTGTCAGCGGTGCCACTTTTTGCGGAGGTGATGCCCTCACGGTAACCTGTGCCGGGGGCTCTGCCTATACTTCCGGCAATGTGTTTACCGCCCAGATCAGCGATGACCAGGGATTATTTACAAACCCTGTCAGTATTGGCACTCTGGCCGGAGCAACACCGGGAGCTATAAGCTGTACCCTTCCGGCTTCCCTCCTGGCCGGAACCCTTTACAGGGTGAGGGTAGTAACCTCTGCCCCTTCAACGATCAGCACGCTGAATGCCGGCAATCTCACAGTTAACCAGGCCCCTGCACTGCAGGCAACAGCCCCGGTCAGTACCTGTTCTCCAAACACCATCGACCTGTCAACCACCTTTACGGATGAAAATAATGTTACCGGAACGGTATCATACTGGCTCGATGCCGGATGTACGCTTCCAGTTTTAAACCCCCAGGCTGTTTCTTCCGGCGGGACTTATTATGTTAAAAAGGTGGCGGATGCTGGCGGTTGTACCCATGTCATTCCCGTCACTGTGGCCGTCAATCCCACACCCCAGGCGGTTGCCTCATCATCGGTTTCTGTTATTTGTGCAAATCTTGACGTACAGCTGACCGGTGGTGCAACGGGCGGTACTGCACCCTATAGCTGGGCCTGGACTGGCCCCAACGGGTTCACTTCCACTTTGCAGAATCCTTTAATAAGTAATGCGCAAACTATTAATTCCGGCTCATATTCCCTGACGGTTACCGATGCAAACGGATGCTTTTCCACCAATAGTTCTTTCGTCAATATTATTATTATTCCAAGACCGGTTGCATTGGCCGCTTGTGTAGCACCAAACCTCTGTGCCAATGGGACTGTTAACCTGGTTGGCTCGGCTTCCGGCAGTTCCGGCCCTTACGTATATGTCTGGACCGGACCAAATGCCTTTGTCAGTACCCTTGTTTCTCCTACCATTACCAATGCACAACCCACAAGTTCCGGTATCTATTCCCTGGTTGTTACCGATCAAAACGGATGTTCTTCAACAAACAATGCTTCGGTCACGGTGAACGTCTATCCACTCCCGGCTGTCGATGCCGGAAATGATGTTTCCATCTACCTTGGGAGCAGCACCAACCTGCAGGCGATAGCTTCAGGCGGCACATCTCCCTACCAGTACAACTGGACTCCGGTTGAAGGCCTGGATAACAGCACCCTTCCAAACCCATTGGCCAGCCCGGCAGTAACCACGATATATACCGTTAATGTTACCGATGCCAATACCTGTTCGGCTTCCGATCAGGTTACCGTTACAGTGGAACTGGGTTATGGAAACCTCGAAGGACAGCTTACTTATGATAACAATGCGCATACGCCTCTCAATAACGTACTGCTTACCCTGAAAAGCGGGAATACGACCATTGCCACTACTACTACCGATGTCGGCGGTCATTATTCTTTCGCCGGTGTTATGTTGGGTACCTATAATATATATGCAAGCTGTACCAAACCATGGGGCGGTGCCAATGCGGTGGATGCCCTGCTCATCATGAAGCATTTTACAGGGCTGTCGTTGTTATCGGGTATCCGGCTCACGGCTGCCGATGTGGATAATTCATCCTACATCAATGCCAACGACGCCCTCACCGATATGAAACGGTTTGTCGGGATGATCACTACCTTCCTGCCGGGTGACTGGGCCATTGAGCATCCCCAGGTGGTGATCACCCTCAATAATACCACCACCAGAAATTTCAAAGGGGTTTGTACCGGAGATGTGGACGGATCGTTTATTCCGGCTCCCTGAGGTCAGGATCATACTGCAGGCAGTATGTCAGCCGCCATGGCAGAAAAATCTATTTCAGGAACGAACATACAAACACCTCTTCATTTAGCTTTACCATCTGGAAATTAATAAATAACTATATGTGGATAGAGGATTTAATTCTAGAGAATATTAAATGCTTCGAAAAGCAAAATATTAAGTTTGGTTCTCAAAAAGCGGCTTATCCCTGGATCACTTTACTGGGAGAAAATGGTACAGGGAAAAGCACCATGCTGCAGGCCATCGCCCTTCTGCTGGCCGGGCCCGAAGGGGCTAAACAACTTTTAACCCGTCCTGACGGATGGCTTCATAAGGAAACCCTGATTGGAAAAATTTCAATCAAGATTCACCAGGGAGAGAATGATCCGAACCAGTTTGGTGAAAAAAAAGAGAGACGTTCATTTGGATATACTTTCTTTATCACAGGGAATGAAAAAATCCAGATCAGGAATAAAACGTTTACAGAACCTGTCATTGTTGAAAATAGTGATAAAATCCTTTCCTGGCTCAGGCAGAATGCCTTATTACCCAAAGGTAAAGGCTGGTTTGGAGCCGGTTATGGAGCATTCAGACGGTTAACGCGTGCCAGCAGGATACTTGTCCCATCATTACAGACACCCTTGCGTTATACGAATTTCTCTTCTCAATTCAGGGAAGATGAAGCGTTGGAAGCTTTCGAAACCTGGATGGTTTATCTGGATTATAAAATTTCAAAATCAAAGGATAAAATAGCGGAAAAGCAAAAAAATTGGGGTATTAAAGCAATTAATAAGCTTTTACCGCCTGGAAATGAATTTGATTCCATTGATGCGAATGGCAGAATATGGTTTAAAGTATATGGAGATAAGGTCTCAACAGTGGCCCTTTCTGATGGTTTCCGAAGTATTCTGGCACTGACCGGAGATCTGGCTTGGAGGTTAATCGCGGCTTTCCCGGGAAGTGAAGACCCTTTAAAAGAAGAAGGCGTCGTTTTAATTGATGAACTGGATATACACCTGCACCCTGTCTGGCAACGAACCATTGCAGGTTTGCTTAGGGAGTCATTCCCCAATATCCAGTTTATCATGGCAACACACAGTCCGCTTGTGGCGGCTGGCGCGGGAGAAGATGCTGTTACCTATCGTTTTTACAGGGATAATAAAGTGACAAAGGTTGACCAGATCAAAAATATCCACGCGAAAAGTGTTGACGATATCTTACAAAGTGATGCCTTTGGTCTTGTTTCTACTTTTTCACCTGAAACACAACAAAAAATTGATAGATATTATACGCTGAAAAAGAAGAAGAAGTTGACAACCGATGAAAATAATGAGTTACAGACTGTCATTCCGTTTGTGCAGGAAGCATTGGGTTATGATGTGGAAAAATCTGAGACTGAGAAAGAACTGAATGAATATATTAAAAGGAATTGGAAATGATCCGGGTGAACCGCACACCAAAACCAACTATCTTAATTGATAATGAGGATACCTGGCTCAATAATTATCTCAGGGCTGATAAAAAATATTCTGATAATCCAAATCCTGCCAACAAAAAAGGAAAAGATACTGCAGAAAGAAAGTATAACCACAGTGAGATCAAAACTGCACTGAAAACTATGTTTTCGGATAAATGTGCTTATTGCGAAAGTCATATTGCCCATATAGACTATGGACATATTGAGCATTACAAACCAAAATCCAGGTTTAAAATGGAATGTTTCAACTGGGATAATTTGCTTTTAGGTTGTGCCATTTGTAATAGTCCGAAATATAAAAGCGATCATTTTCCCGGCGGTGCTCAGCATGGCCCAATTGTTAATCCTACAGAAGAGGATCCTTCAAATTTTTTTTCTTTTGAATTTGATGAGAAAACAGGAACTGCAAATGTTATTGAAAAGCATCCCAGAGGGCTGACAACCAAAAATTTATTAGGATTAAACCGTCCTGAACTGGTCCGTCATCGAAGCAGTATTGTTAAATTAATGGCTTATGCAGCCATAAAGGCGAGCAATGGAGACAATGATGCCCGTATTGTAATATTGAAGTGCTGTAAAAAGGAAGAGGAATATTCTGCATTTGCCATTGAGCTCTGCAAACATTTTAATATTAAGTAGGGTCTGCTTTTTAAGTCAGCACATTACAATCACACCGGATGCTTACGCATGAACAGAGATCCGAGAGACCAAACCTCATCTTTATTTTGGTTCAAAGAATCTATCCTTGATACTCTTTCGTGACATATTAACGAAGGCTTATAATAATTTGGATAGAGTTAAGCACAGGTTGTGCATGAGTTCCAAAAATATAATATTATTCTACATTTTTATTCATATTTCCAGGAATAGATTGGTCCCGCCATTGAGTTTGAATAAACTATCATATAATAAACTTTTTTAAAAGAGTACTTAAAATAAGGTAAATATATATCGATCCCACGTAAACGAGTTGAGTAAAGATTATTCATTACCATCTTTTCATACTCTTCTGCATCCTGAATACTTTTATCATCAAACTTTTTAACTAACATTGTAAAATCATTAATTAATCCTATTTCCACATATACTGTACTTGAATAAATGTGAAAATTTGGGAAGGAAATTTCAATACTATCACAATCCCTTTTATAAATCAATTGATTATTACAATAATTTGTATCATGTCGAAATATTTGATCTGCACAAGTATCACAAGAATAATGGTTAAAAGCAAATATTTTATTTCCTAAAGTATCAAATAGAAACAATTCTTGCTTACAACTATTTAATACATGCTTATCATTTAAATAGAAACTTAATTTAAAACAACATGTATCCTTACCAGGTCCATCGCAAATTAGATTCAAATTTTGTGCAGTTGAATCGTTGAAAACAATTATTAAAATAAATAAAGAAATCAATCTTGTCATTGAAATATTTTTTTAAAGGATTCAAGAAAACACTAAGTGGAATAGATAAATAAATTTCATTTTTCTATGTTAAATCCATGCGCAGCCATACCATCAGGATAAATAATCCTCATAGGGTTATTCATACAATAATTATAAGGCGTCCATCTTCGATATTTCTCTGCTAAAGGATCAGCCGTACCCCACCTTGCAATAACAGGATCATACATCCTTGCTCCATAGTCGTAAACATTCAAGTCGTGATCATTTTGGAATTCCTTCCCGTTATACTTCAATAGGTTGGTAGTCCCGGAAGCCTGGTAAGAAAGATCAGGTATTGTGAAACGAAAGGGGTAATAATGATCTGTTGTTAGAATCTCAGGCACTTGATCATTGTTGTTATTGTATTCAATCTTTTTATACTTTACTCCCATGGCATCATAAAGGTAGGTAATCTGGCCCTGAGTTCCAAAAACAATTTCAGTTTACCTAAGTAAGATGAATATCTCTGCGCCTCTGTTTCACTCTGCGGTATTAATGGCTTGCAAGTAAAGATGAATTCAACTTAGGATTGAATTTCCGGTTTCAAAGGTAAGGTTTTCTGATAGGAAGCTTAATAAAACCGCAGAGACGCAGAGGCGCAGATTTCCTGACTTTT
>JAPLDE010000118.1 GCA_026391855.1 Bacteroidota bacterium
CAACGCGAGTTCCAGTTCCCGACGGACGGGGTCGTCCGGATCCTTGAACCGCTTTTTGCCGATGGAAAGCCATTGATTGTCGATGATCACGACGACCGCCACGGCGCACTTCAGAATGGCTTGAGTATCGACCCGCCACTCATTGCCGGATTTGAATCCGCGGTAATCAACAGAAACGGCGCGCTCACCAAAGGCATCCCTTAACCGCCTGTCGATAATATAGGCGGCGGAACTGGCGTCCTCGCGCCGGTAACAAATGAAAATGCCGTTTTCACGAGTGATCATGCGGGTGAGGGCGGTTGGATTTCGACCGTGAGGACGGATGGGTTGTCCCGGCCCGATCGCGTGCGAATTTCGTGGCTGGTGCCGACAAGGTTTTCTCGCGACGGGTCGCAAGCCGTCCGATGGTTGAATACGAGTGTCCTGGAGATTCTTGGTTCATACCCTCTTCGCCGCGTCTGAAAGCTCCACCTAGGTCTCGTTTCCAGTCTGAATCATGCGAATATTATCGTTCCTGCTGAGCCAACACAATGCAAATTCCAGTATGACCGAACCTTGCCCCGAAGAGCGAGTTTCCCGGAGTTGCCAGGGTCAAAAAGTGGTCAATTATCTTTCCAGTTAGCCGTGGAACTGGGATGCGTGGCGGCCAGTTTACCGCGTCAGGAATGATTCACTCCTGCTGTGGGTGCCCTGCGGTGGATGATCCACCTTCGCACGGCGAAGCGGGGCTGAAGGCCCGACATTCCTCAGCCCGGGGCGGCACTTCATCCTCGTTCGGATCCACCACGTTCTCAAAACAGTACCGTAAGGCATGGTTTGTTTTGGCGTACAGTGCTTGTCACGGCATCGGGCGTGGCATAGGCTTCTATCATGAAACTCGAATTCACCGCGATTATCGAGAAGGGCGAAAAGTGGCTGATCGCCTCGTGCCCGGAAGTGCCGGAAGCCAACGGCCAGGGCCAAACGCGCGAAGAGGCTTTAGGCGAGTTGGCGGCCTCGATCAAGAGTGTTTTCGCGTACCGCCGCGACCAAGCCCTGGCTCGGACCGCTCCTGAGGCTGAAAAGACCACGGTTCTGGTGGGATGAAAAGGCGTCAACTGCTGAGGCATTTGGAGGTCCAGGGTTGCCTCTGTGTTCGTGATAACGGGCCGCATTCGATCTGGAGTAACCCAAAAACGGGCGAGATCCAGGCGATTCCCCGTCATGTCGAGATCGACTTTTTTCTGGCCAAGAAGATATGTTCCAGGCTTTCTCTCCCGGTGCCGGCTGTGGCTGCAAAATCTCCCCCGCCATCCTCCAGCAAATCCTCAATATCTCCCATAACGATCATAACCCCCATAACCTCCATAACCTCCATAACCTCCATAACCTCCATAACCTCCATAACCTTCTTCTCGTAGGCAACGACACCTGTGATGACGCTGCCGTTTACGACCTGGGTGACCGCAGGGCCATCATCAGCACTACCGATTTTTTTATGCCCATATGCGATGATCCCTATGACTTTGGCCGGATTGCATCGGCCAACGCCATCAGTGATGTATATGCCATGGGAGGCAAGCCATTGATGGCTATTTCCATCCTTGGGTGGCCTTTAGAGAAGCTGGGACCGGAGAGTGCAGGCCAGGTGCTTGAGGGAAGCAGGGCCATCTGCCGGTGGAGCCTATCTTTGGTCTGGCTGTGACCGGCATTGTTGATATAGTAAACCTGAAAAAGAACAATACAGCGAAAGCAGGGGATATTCTTTTCCTGACCAAACCCCTTGGGGTTGGGATCCTGTCAACCGCCCAGAAAAAGGACCTGCTCAGGCCGGAACACATAACCCTGGCGCGCGACAGCATGATACTTCTGAACAGCATCGGGTACGATCTGGGCCGTTACCTTTCGGTGAATGCGCTCACCGATGTGACAGGATTCGGTTTGCTTGGTCATTTGCGGGAGATGTGTGAAGGTAGCGGGTTGATGGCGGAAATACAATCCGGCAGTGTTCCTGTGATCCCCGAAGCCTGGGAGTATATCGCGCTTGGGTGCGTCCCCGGCGGGACTTACAGGAACTGGAAGAGCTACGGGACGATGGTTTCGGAGATCAGTGACCAACAACGGGCCATTCTCTGTGATCCCCAGACCAGCGGAGGATTGCTGGTGTCGGTTGCCGCAGAAAAGGCGGAAGAAATCAGGTCACTCTTCAGGGAAAATGATCAGTTTTTCTCAGAAATTGGCGTCATGAAGGAAATGAAAGAAGGATTCCCATTAATCCGGGTTATTTGATGAAGTGGCTCGTTTGTCTGGCCGGTTTGTACCTGATCCCTGGTTCAGCGCTGATGTGCTGGCACGGGCTGCTGCTCATTGTTCACAACCGGGAGCTGCTCCTTCCCCTGGCCATTGGAATGGGAAGCGGGATAGTCCTCTATCTTCTGCTGATCAGGAGGAGTCATGTGTTGTCGACATTCAGCCATGAGCTGAGCCATGCGGTGGCTGCGCTGATGTTTTTCAGGAAGATAACAAAATTCAGGGCAAGAGGGAGATCGGGAGGAATGGTTTCGCATTCGGAAGGTTTTGGAGGCGGATTGGGAAATATGTTTATCATGCTGGCTCCCTATTTCCTGCCGGTGATCACCCTAATCGCCGTGCTGGCCAGGCCTTTTGTACCGGCGGTTTATATTTTTTATGTTGATATTTTTATCGGATTTGCCTTTATCAATTACCTCTTCAGTTCGTTATCGGAAACCAGGAGAAACTGGTTTGGAGGAACATTCCGGGATGTGGAGGGGAATACAGCCCAGACAGATATCAGGAAAGCCGGTTTTGTCACCTCCCTGATCACCATCCTCAGCCTGAGCCTGTTTATGAATGGGTTACTGTTTTTCCTGCTGGTAAAAGGATATGGAGGATTTCTTCCTTACCTGAAACTGGTGGTGACTGGTTCATATACATTTTATCTTCCCTGGGTGCTAAGGGTGGTTAATGTAGTCCGGCAGTTTTTTGCTTAGGAAAAAGAACGGACGCAAATATAGCTACGGCCAGTATGCCTATCACCACAAGCAGTGAATATGAAGTGGGGATATTTACCCAGTGAGCGACAAGCATTTTTACGCCAATAAAGGTTAACAGCACAGACAACCCTTCTTTGAGGTAATGGAATTTCTGCATGACATTTGACACGACGAAGAAGAGGGACCTCAGTCCAAGGATAGCGAAGATATTGGAAAAGAATACGATATAAGGATCTTTTGTAACGGCGAAGATCGCAGGGACCGAATCAACTGCAAAAATAAGATCGGTAAATTCAATGACCAGCAACACGATGAATAAGGGGGTGATCCACAGCTGCCGGTGTTCTTTCAGGAAGAATTTACTTCCCTTATAATCAGATTTCACCTTGAAAAATCTGGAGGAGAATTTTACCATGGGATGGTCTTCGGTTTTCACTTTTTTCTCCTTATTCCTTTCGATGAACATTTGTACCCCGGTAAATACCAGGAAAGCACCAAAGAGATATAAGATCCATTCAAACCGCTGTATGAGTGTGGCGCTCAGAAAGATAAAAATAAACCGCATGATGACAGCCCCCAGGATACCCCAGAAAAGAATACGGTGGTAATACCTGGGCTGGATCCCGAATGCCGTAAAGATCAGTATCATAATAAATACATTATCCACCGACAGGGAGTATTCGATCAGGTAGCCGGTAAAGTATTCCAGTCCCAGGTTATGCTGGTAAATGGTTAGTGCCTGAGTGTATGAAAGGGCCGGATTGCTGATGTTTATGGAATGTTCATACCTGTCAACCAGTGGAAGGAGGCCGGCCTTGTCATTAATACCATGGATAAGGTGTCCGAAAAAGTAAATCAGGAAGAAAAACGATAGGGATAAGAACACCCAAATGAGAGTCCATAGGATGGCTTCTTTAAAAGAGATCACGTGGCTGTCCCTACCGGCAATTTTCAAGTCGATAAAGAGAAAAACAAAAATTACGACCAGGAAGCCGGTAAAGAAAATGATCTCGTTCAGGTTCATAATGACTGGAAGAATTGCAACAAAAATACGCAAACGGATGATAAATTATCAGGGAATATAAGATAGAAACAAATACGGCTTCATTTTGATCACATGAGGGAGCATCGTTTTTTTTTATAGATTTGTTGCCCCTTTCGCTCAACCAATCATTTTCAAACTACCAGGACATGGACAATATCATAGAGATGAACTCTAACCCGCTGGTCCAATACCTTAACAAGCATCCGGAGGAATTCACCAAGTCGGACCTGATCAGATATATTCAGGATCATAACATTGAGATGGTCAATTACCGGTATGTGGGGGGTGATGGCAGGCTAAAGACGCTGAATTTTGTGATCAACAGCAAGAAGCACCTGGATAGCTTTCTGACGGCCGGTGAAAGGGTCGACGGTTCGAGCCTTTTTTCGCACATCGAGACCGGTGCCAGCGATCTGTATGTGATTCCACGTTACAAGACCGCTTTTTTAAACCCTTTCAGCGAGATACCGGCCCTGGATATTCTTTGTTCCTTTTACAACAAGGATGGGGAACCAATGGGTGGCTCTCCCGAGTTTATTCTGCGGAAGGCTCACCAGGCGATGAAACAGGAAACCGGGTATTCCTTCGAGGTGATGGGAGAGCTGGAATACTATGTGATCAGTCCTAAAGAAAACCTTTACCCGGCTACCGATCAGAAGGGATACCATGAATCAGGGCCTTTTGCCAAATGGGAAAACCTTAGAATGGAGGCCATGCGTGCAATTGCCCGTTGCGGAGGCAATATCAAATATGGTCATTCAGAGGTGGGAAATTTTAGTATCTATGATCACGATTATGAGCAGAATGAAATTGAATTTCTACCGGTAAACCTGGAAGATGCTGCAGATCAGTTGATTGTGGCAAAATGGATACTCCGTTCCCTGGCATATAAACATGGTGTTACTCTGACTTTTGCACCCAAGATCACTGCAGGAAAAGCCGGCAGCGGGCTGCACATCCATACCAAGATCATCAAGGACAGAAAAAGCGTAATGACAGAGAACGGAAAACTGAGTGATATCGCAAAAAGAGCCATTGCAGGTTACCTGGTCATGGCCCCTTCACTCACTGCTTTCGGGAATACAAATCCCACCTCCTATTTCAGACTGGTTCCTCATCAGGAGGCTCCTACCAATATCTGCTGGGGAGACAGGAACCGTTCGGTGCTCGTAAGGGTTCCGCTTGGATGGTCGGGTAACCACAGCATGATCCATGACGCCAACCCCAACGAACCGGAGGATGATTATGATTTCACCCAGAAACAGACCGTTGAATTCCGTTGTCCTGATGGTTCGGCCAACATTTATCTTTTACTGGCAGGTCTTACGGTTGCCGTCAGGCACGGACTGACCATGGAAAACGCCCTGGCCTATGCCCAAAAGCGTTATGTCGATGTGAACATCTTTGATAACAAGCACAAGGATAAATGCGATGAGCTGTCGCAGCTTCCTGTCAGCTGTTTCGATTCGGCCGACTTTTTAACGCAACAGCGTAACATCTATGAAGAATATGGGGTTTTCCCGCCGGCAATGATCGATGATATCATCCGCAAGCTGAAGAGCTTTGATGATAAAGACCTTAGAAGCCGCCTGGGGAACAACAAAGAAGACATTCTCAAGCTGGTTGACGAGTATTTTCACTGTGGCTGATGCGCCATTATGACAGGGTGGTCGTCATTTGCCACTGTCAATATGTCTGTTTTTTTCATCCTTTTTTTTCCGGAATATTTTTTGAAGAACGGGAAACCGTATTATCAAAAAATGTTAAACTTAAATTTAGGAGGAACAAACAATGACTTTTGCAAGGATGTATAACAGGCCTGGATTCGTAAACTGGTTCGATCCGTATTTTGAAAAGGAACACAAATGTGCCGACAATAGCCGCTGTGGCTGTGAACCGGCTGCCAATATCCAGGAAAACAGCGACAGTTTTATTATTGACCTGGCTGTTCCGGGGATGAAGAAAGAAGATTTCAGTATCAGGCTGGAAAAGGACACCCTGATTATTTCATCGGAAAAAGAAACTAAAACTGATGAAAGTGTTATCTACAGCCGCCAGGAATTTACCACCGGTTCTTTCAGCAGATCTTTCATTCTGCCGAAAACCATTGAAACTGAAAAGATTGAGGCTGGTTACGAACAGGGAATTCTCAGTGTAACGTTACCTAAGAGGGAAGAATCGAAAGTGGCCCTAAACAGGCAGATCAGTGTCAATTAAGATCTATTTCTCGTAGAAATGCATGTCGAGGATGTGCTGGTACACCTTATCAGGTAAGAGGTACCGCACATCCTTTTTATTTTTGACGGCCTCCCGGATAAAGGTTGAAGAGATATCGAGCAGTGGGGCATCAAAACGTTTTACATTCGGATGACCGGCAAACTCGCCCGAGTCACCCCTGGGCCTGGGATAAACGTAAACCTGGTGATATTCCAGTATTCTTTCGAAGTTTTTCCACCTGTGGAAGGAGGGTAACTGGTCTGAACCCATCAGCAGGATAAAATTCCGGCCTGGATATTTCTCTTTCAGGTACGTCAGGGTATCAATGGTAAAGGAAGGCCTGGTCATTTTGAACTCTATGTCGCTGGCACGAAAGCGGGCGTTATCTTCAACGGCCAGGGTTACCATATAATAGCGGTGGTGGTCGGCCAGAAGGCTTTCTTTTTGTTTAAAGGGGTTCTGGGGTGATATGACGAACCATACCTCTTCCAGGTCACCGAAGGAAACAAGGTAGTTTGCCAGAATCAGGTGACCGGTATGGATGGGGTTGAAGGAACCGAAAAAGAGGCCGGTGGGTTTCATGGAGGTGATTAAAGTGATTGAGGTGATAAAGGTAATGAGGTTTTAGATTCGGAACAAGCGCTCCCCCTCGCCTTCAGGAGAGGGGGCCGGGGGGGTGAGGCTTTCAGGGAGATGAAGTTGATTGTTGAAGGAAATGGGTTACTAACAAAATGGATTCTTGCAAAGCCTGGTCGAGATTGTCGTTGATGATGAATTTATCGAAAAGGATGTGTTGTTCCATTTCCAGTTTTGCTTTGGAGAGCCGGGCCTGCAGGCTTTCCTCGCTGTCGGTGGAACGGGCTCTCAGCCTTTGTTCCAGCACTTCGACCGAAGGAGGCATAATAAACAGGGAGAGGGCCATTTCCCCGAAGATCTTTTTCAGGTTGATCCCACCGTATACATCTACATCGAAGATCACGTGGTGCCCGTCATTCCATATTCTTTCAATTTCCGACCTGAGGGTGCCATAATATGAACCGGGATAAACCTCCTGCCATTCAATGAATTCATCTTTACTGATAAGGTTCTGAAAATCAACGATATTTATAAAGTAATAGTCACGTCCATGGACTTCCCCGGGACGCATGGGGCGGCTACAGGCAGAAACAGAAAATTCGAGACCAAGCCCTGCCTTCAGGAGATGTTTGACAATGGTGGTCTTTCCTGCACCTGAAGGTGCTGAAACGATGATACATCTGCCATTATGAGGGGCACAGTTCATTGGGAAATTTAGGGTACGAGGTTACGAAGTTACGAAGTACAGTAATTAAATCCGACATCTGACATCATACATCTGACATCAGGTTAAAGGATATTGGCAAGTTGTTCTTTGAGTTTTTCGAGTTCGTCCTTCATCATCACCACCAATTTCTGGATATCGGCATCATAGGCTTTAGATCCCAGGGTGTTAATCTCTCTGCCCATTTCCTGAACGATGAACCCCATTTTTCTGCCCTGTGAACCATCTTCCTGCAAGGCTGCCAGGAAAAAGTCCCCGTGTTTTTTCAGCCTTATTTTTTCTTCTGTAAAATCCATTTTTTCAAGGTAGTAGATTAGTTCCTGCTCGAAACGCGAGGGATCGGCCTGGGAGTTTTCCAGATCTGACAAGGCCTTACGGAGTTTTTCCTTACGGGTTTCCATCCGCTGTGTTTCGAAATTTTCTATTTCCAGAAGGATGTCGAGTATCCTGTTGGCCCGTTGACCCAGATCACCGGCCAGGACCTTTCCTTCTTCGGCACGGAAGGCATCCAGGTCGTCCACAGCCTTTCTGATCAGCCCAAAGACTTGTTCCCACTCATCCGAATCCGGGTCCTGTTGCTCGGAACGCATCACCTCCGGCATACGGGAAATTATGGAAACATAATCAACAGGAATTTTCTGGTCTGCTAATTCATACAGCACCTTGAGTTCATGAAGGTATTTTTCAGCCATTACACGGTTAAGGCTTATGGTTGACAGGCATCCTCCATCAATAGAAACAAACAGGTCGATTTTGCCTCTTTCCAGCTGGTCGATAAGTAAGTTCCTGATTTCCATCTCCTTTTCTTTGTATGCAGGAGGAAGCTTAATGCTGATATCGGGGTTTTTTCCATTCAGGGAACGGATCTCAACATCCACATTTTTCCCGGAAAAAGAAACAGCGGCCTTTCCAAAGCCGGTCATCGATCTGATCATAGGGTATTTTTTACAAAGATAGGAACCATTGAAATGAAAGGGAAGGATAGTTGAATTTTGTACTGATCTTTCAAAATATTAAAATTTCCATTAGGTTTGTATATCCGTTGATTAATCCCGGAAATTCTTTTAAGATGGAATTGGCAGAAGCTTCCAACTGGCCTGATAACATGATATTTGACGATCCGATGGATTTCTATTCGGCTATGCTGAAGGATATTGAACGGGCTTCAGTTTTTATCTTCATAGAGACCTATCGTTTTGGCAACGACAGCATAGGGAAAAAATTCAGGGAGGCTTTGACCCGTAAGGCCAGGGAAGGAGTGGAGATCAAACTGCTGATCGATTCCTGGGGCTCGCTGGTATCCCAGGGTTTTTTCTCAGGGCTTATCAAAAGCGGAGGAGAAGTAAGGTTTTTCAAAAAGATCGTTTATTCTTTCGATTTTTTTACTAAAAACCACAGGCGGAACCATCGCAAGATGGTACTGATCGATGACCGTATTACCTATATGGGGTCGGCGAATATTACAGGGTATTCGCTTAACTGGCGAGAGATGGTGATCAGGATGACCGGCGGAATAACCATTCCTTTCAGGAAAACCTTCATTGAAAGTTGGAATAATTATAACAGGTATATTTTCAATAAGCTGTCCTTTAAGAAAACCATCCATTACCGGGGATTTGAAATAGTTCAGGACATCCCGTCCATTTACCGGCAGATGATCAAGAAAAAGTATGAATTACTCATAAAACATGCTGAAAATGAGGTTATTATAGAAACACCATATTTTTTGCCTGGCTTTATGCTTAGAAAGGAGATGATGGAGGCTGCCAAACGTGGAGTAAACGTAACGGTTATAGTCCCTTTCCATTCCGATGTTACCTCGGTTGACCTGATCAGGAGCAAGTACTTGGGAATGCTGTATAAAAACGGAATAAAGATCTTCTTTTACACCCAGGATAATCTTCATGCCAAGTGTATGGTTGTGGACAACGAGATCTTCACCATTGCTTCATCCAATGTGGATTACCGTAGTTTCAGATACCAGCATGAGATTGCGCTCATAGGGAGTGACCCCGGTATTATTGATCAGATGAGACTTCATTTGTCGGGAACCCTGGAAAGTTGCACAGAATTCAACTATGAAAGATGGCTCAGACGACCCCGTATCGAGAAATTCCTGACCTGGCTGTTAATTCCGTTCCGCCATCTTTTCTGATTTCGTTCTTACCGGCTGGTTCACCAAATAAACACCGGAAAATATTAATAAAGCCGAGAGAAATTTGGTCCAGTTCAGATGTTCCTGATGGATGATCATTCCGTGAACAGCAGCTACCAGGGGTTGAAGGTACATATAGAATCCCACAATGGTTGGACTCAGGTGCTGCAATGACATCGTAATGAGAAGATATGCAAGGAAAGTGCTGCCGATCAACACATAAAAGAATGAAAACCAGGCATCTGCCGTATAAATGCTCCAGTTGACCTGCAAAGCAGTATGGAAAGTGAAGGGAGTGACCACCACGGCTCCGAAAAGGAAAGCCCATTTCATGACGGTGACAGGCTGGTATTTCCGCATCACCGGCTTGATGAGGACCAGATACAGGCTGTAACAGGTGAGGTTGATGATGATATAGATATCCCCGATGAAAGTATCAGAGGAAAAGCTGATTGGCGTGCCATTAAGCACAATAAACAAGGCTCCGGCAGCACCAAGGATAATCCCGGCCGATCGTGCCAGGGTAATCCTTTCTTTCAGTATCCAGGCCGTGAAAAGCAACACCACTATAGGGCTTGAAGTATGAAGAAGAGCCGTTTCAACGGGTTTGGTAAAGCGAAGTCCCTGGAAAAACATGAACTGGTTGATGACCACTCCCAACAGGCTGCAATAGGCGATACGGATCAGATCTTTCTTTTCGATCTTTTCCTTTTTCAGAAATAGACTCAGCAGCCAGAAGAGGAGAGCCGCCGTAGTGATACGGTAAAAAATGATCTGGGCAGGGGTGATGAACACTGGCATCAGGCCCTTGGCAAACCAGTAGTTGGAGCCAAAGATCAGGCTGGAGGCAAACAAAGCCAGATGACCCTTAAAATTGCGGGTCATCGGTTTTATCTGTATCATGGACGCAGTACCCAAAAAGACAACCCCGCATCCTGATGTTCGAGTATAAGCTTGCTGATATTGTTAAGGCTGTATTCTCCGACCATCTGGCCGGTAACATTATAAAGAGATAGCCTTTCGAATCCGGGTGGTATATTAATAAAAAACCGGCCATTTGAAGGATTGGGGTAGATTTCCAGGAATCCTGCCATTCCGGGTTCATTGATACCCGTGCTGGGATTCATTTTGGCAATAAAAAAATCGCTGGTACCGGAAGTGCCTGTATTCGTGAGTGTTGTATTGCCAAAGGACAGAGAATTGCTGACAAATCCACCGGTGATAATGACATTGTTATTCTTATCAGTGGCAATACCCGTTGCTTCTTCATAATAGGTTCCACCCAGGCTTTTCCCCCAGTTTTCATTCCCTGATTGATCGTATTGAGCAAGAAAAATATCTGCCCATCCCTGATTTGTCAGAACCGTATTTCCAACGGTCACAGACGGACTGCTGTAATAACCCGTAACATATGCCTGGTGATAAATATCAGCAGAAATTCCCAATCCGTTATCATCTCCTGAACCACCCAGGCTTTTCGACCAGTCAAAGGTATTGTCGTTATTGTAACTTGTAATGAAGACGTTCCCGGTCCCGGCATTTGTAAGTGTGGTATTCCCGAAGGTGATGGTCGGACTGTAATATACTCCGGTTACGTAAACGCGACCTGAAAAGTCCTGGGTAATCGCTTTTCCGAAACTTGTATTCCCATCATCCCCCTGCCCGGCCCATAAAGCATGTCCGCCAAAGTCGTATCTGGCAATAAACACGGATGTCATACCCGTGGTATTGGTGAGGGTATGAGGACCAAAAGCGAGCTGATCCGATTTAAAGTACCCGGTAAAGTCTAAACCCAGTGATGTATTGCAGGTGATAGCGGATCCTGATTCGGACTCAGGCCCTCCGATGCCTTTCGACCAACCCGTCATCCCATCTGGTAAATATTGTATCAGGAAAATATCCCACAGACCATTATTGATAAGAGTATTGGCGTTGATAACCAGTGAGGGGCTGAAAAATTCTCCGATCAGGTAAACGTTTCCGTTATAATCGGAAGCAAGGCCGTTCCCATTTTCATCCATTACACCTCCGATATTTCTGGCCCACTGGATATCCCCGTTGTTGTTGAATTTGATCAGGAAAGCATCCCGGTTACCGGCATTGCTCAGAACAAAGCTGTCTGCAGAAAGCGTTGTACTCGAATAGCTTCCGGTTATAAAAACATTTCCAAGGAAATCACAGGTTATTGCCGTTGCCAGGTCCTCATCAGCCCCCCCGGCACTTTTTGCCCAAAGGACATCTCCGCCTGAGCTGAATTTCACCAGGAAAATATCACTTATGCCCTGGTTGCTCAGGGTGAAATTTCCAATGGTAAAGGACGAACTCCAGAAATTCCCGGTTACGTAAACATTTCCATATTGATCGGAAGTGACAGCAGTACCGCTTTCATAATTATTGCCGGATGCCTGCCTGGCCCATAACCATCCGGGTGTTTGGGCTGTCAGACTAAAAGAGCCGAGCAAAAGGAAGCAGAGGCAGGTAAAAAAATGGTTCATGATAATACTATTTATTTTGTTTCCCGTGCAGCAAAGTGAACCCCGACAAGGTTTCAACCCCTGTCAGGGTTTTTCCAATGGCAGAGAGGCAGTAAAAATACAGAATAATCAGTAAAAGGCGGGTGTGATCAGATCAACCTTATTATAAGAAAACGATCCGCTGGAAATATTCTTTTCCGTTCATTGTTATCCTCATCAGGTACAGCCCTGGTTCGGGAAGTTGGTTATTAGTCAGGGTGAATTTACGGTTTGTATTTTCCGGAAGTTCCTGATTCAGCATTTCGAAGACTTTCACACCCAACAAATTGAAGATTTGAATATTAACTGTCTCAGCACATGTCGATTGAAGGTCAATATTAACAATGTCTGTAAATGGATTGGGGTAGACTTTCAGGTTAACGTCCTCAGTCAGGTTTTGGATAACGGGATCTGGTGAAGCAGCGGTACTATATGGGACCGGAGTGCATGGGCTCCAGTTCCAGTAGACGTATTTCCCGTTGGAATTGAATTTTTTGGCTATATATTGGCCCTTCATAATGCCGGGAAGGGTAACTGAGGCATCGTGTTCGGTGTGGATCTGTCCGTAAGGCACATAGGCGCTGGCATTAAATGTTACCCCTTTTGGAAAGACCTGGAGTTCACCCGGGTTGCTGATCTCAGCAACGCCAATATAAAAGACAACATGATAATTGTCGGGGTTAACCACGCAGCTTTCCTGTATCCTCACCGTTTTTGGGACCCTGATGACGGCGTCCTGAGAGAACTTCATATAGGATTTATTATCGGGCATGGCCATTTTTGCATCAATTTCCTGGATATCTAGCAAACCCTGGGTAAAGAGGATGGTGGTTCCGGCATCATATACAATTATTCCAAATATATTGCCAGTGAAGGTCACATTGCAATGACTTCCAATGGTAAAATTGCTGTAATTATCTGAAACAGTTATTGTTGTGTTGTCAGGAATGGTAATGGTCTGAGCAAAACCGGAGGTGTTATTAATCAGCATATCAGGTAGTTCTACGATGGCAGGGCTGTAGATCTGGTTAGGTACCGTAGCTGTACTGTGGATATTCATAGTGTGTGCCCTGAGGAAGGCGCCCGGCCCGTTGATCTTGACATATTTTTTCACATGCGCCATGCGGTTTAACCCGGTAAGTCCCACGGCCCCGGTTTGAACTTCGTTATAGTCGTTAAACTGTAGTTCTTCGAAACCGATAATGGTATAAGAGCTGACAAGGTCACCAGGAGCATAAGTATAAGTAACAGTTGCAGGTGAGATACATCCCTGTCCGTCGGAAATGGTAACGGAATAGGTTGCGGCCGGGTCGGTGAGTGAAAGGAAAATCCCGGGAGAAGTCATCCCGTTCGACCACTGGAAGCTTAACCCTTCTGTGGAGGGAAAAGCAGTCAATGAAAGGCCGCTGCAAAAGTCATCCGCCTGATTAACAAGGATACCGGCAGGCTGGGAGGTATTAATGGTAACAAGGAAACTGCAACCGGAAGACTCACCCGTGAGGATGTTCTGAACAGTATAGAACACGCTGGTAACGCCTGTATTGAAAAAGCTCCCGCTGATCCCGCCCTGTTCTGTACAATTTCCCGACCCTTCAGTTGCACCGGACAGGGAGTAGGTGAGGGTATACGGGCATTGTTCTTCAATTATCGGGTCAATGCTGAAGATGTTCTTTCCATTGTTTCCAGGGCCGGTGCAGCTAATGATGTCTGCAGGGCAGGTCATAGAAGGCGGCTGGTTATTGATAATCGTAACAGACTGAATGCAACTGGCAATATTCCCGCTTTGATCGGTGGAAGTCCAGCTTACCATTGTTGTGCCGAATGGAAACAGGTCCGGAGCATCTGATGTTACGATTGCCGACCCGGTATTATCGAAGGACAATGGTGTTTCTAAAAACACCGGGGTTCCCTGACAAGGAGTGACCGAAACCACGATCATATCTTCAGGGCACATCAGTGTAGGTGGTTCCAGGTCAACAATATCAATGGGTTGGGTCGTTACCGCGGTATTCAGGGAGGCATCTTCCGCCATCCATGTAACTAGAGTGGTACCGAAAACGAAGGAGTCAGGGGCGTCACCGGAAACCACAACCTGGCTGCAGTTGTCACTGGCAGCGGGAGGTGTAAGGACAAGACCGGCCACCAAATTGCTTCCCGGGTCTGTTGGTAAGGTAATGGGTTCCAGCAGTTCAACTACAGGGGGTTCATTGTCAACCACGGTGATGCTGATGGAACAGGATTTTGATGCCCCCAGGGTATTGACCACAATAAAAGTGATGGTAGTAACCCCAACTTCAAATACCGACCCGGAAGGAGGTCCGGTCACATAGAGCTGGCCTCCCATATAAAGAGGAAGGTCGTAGTAGGCAACTGTGCTGCACTGACCGGCCTGGGCCTGGGCCCAAACGTCATTTGAACAGTTCAGAATGATTTGTGTTGGTGAAATGGCATCAGAAGGTTGGGCCATGTTCTCCATAGCAGGGAGTTTATGGGTTTTCTGACCCATGGCAGGCTGTGAAAAGCCCTGCAGGTGTAAAAGCAGCATTCCCCCCAGGAAGGCCACCAATACAGTAAGTTTTACTTTTGTTTCCATGACAATCAAATTGTTTCAAATTTGGAATAATTTTCAATATTTTATTATTCGTAAATGATTATTCTAATCAATCCCAATATGAGAGAAAATGAAAAATTATTACAAAAAATAAATTTTATAACTAACACAAAATCAGTACAATATAAATGATAAATTTTCAATATTTAATCTCCAATTTGGGAATAATGCAATATTACGATATTATCCGGCAAAAACCAATCAAAATATAAAAATATGCCTAAGAACAGAAAATCAACGATTTAAAAAAGATGTTTAAAAAATTTTGCAAATCAATAGTACCCCGGGTTATAATCCCAATATTGGAAATTTTATTAATGTATTAAATAACAGCCGGTTTATCTGAATCTTCCCGGACAGAATCTTCCCGGCCAGGGTCAAGCTCTATTTTTCAGCATTTGATAATCAACTAAGCCAATAATTGGTATTTTTACCCGGATTCTAATTTTGATTGAAATGATTCGATATTTCTCTGTCTTACTTACGATTATGATGATAGCAACCCAGGTTTCCGCCCAGGAAATTGCCCAGTGGAGGGGAAAGAACCGGGATGGTATCTACCCGGGAACCGGTTTATTGAAAATATGGCCCGAAAAAGGGCCGGTCCTGGTGTGGCATTATGACGGACTGGGTGATGGTCATACTTCTGCTTCCATTTCCGGTGACAGGATATTTATTACAGGAATGGTCAAGGGGACAGGATATGTTTATTCATTTTCACTGGATGGCAAACTTCATTGGAAGGTTCCTTATGGGGAAGAATGGACTGAAAGCTGGCCGGGGGTGCGTTCCACCCCTTTATTTTATGACGGAAAGCTCTACCTGCTGAGCTCTTTCGGAAAGCTGATATGCCTTAATGCAGCAAACGGGGCGGTCATCTGGAGTATTGACCTGATCAAAGAGTTGCAGGGACAAAACATCCAATGGGGTTATACTGAAAACCTTCTTATCGACGGGAATATGCTTTTTTGCGCACCCGGAGGAAAGATTAACAATATCGTTGCCTTCAACAAGGACAGTGGCAAGCTGATCTGGACAAGCAAAGGTAAAGTGGAGAAGAGTGCCTATTGTTCTCCCACCCTGATAAATCTTCCTGCCAGGAAGGTGTTGGTCACACAGACAGAAAGTTCAATCATCGGATTGGATGCGAATACCGGGAAGCTGTTATGGAGCCATGACCAGCCCAACCGATGGTCGGTCCATGCTAACACTCCCCTTTATCATGAAGGAATGTTATTTTGCATGTCAGGTTACGGCAAGGGAGGTGTTATGCTGAAAGTATCCCCTGATGGTAATTCCATTGAGGAGGTATGGCGGAATGCCTCCATGGATTACAAAATGGGAGGTTTTGTGCTGATCGAAGGAAAGCTTTACGGGGCAGATGATTCAGGTAAGGCCTGGTATTGCCTTGACTGGAAGACCGGCAAGGAGATCTTTTCAGAAAAGCTTACCGGCAAAGGAAATATCATCGCTGCAGACGGATTGTTATATTGTTATGGTGATAACGGGGAAATTGTCCTGGCCCGGCCTCTGCCCACCGGCTTCAAAAAGATCAGTTCTTTTAAGGTCCCTTATGGTGATAACCAGCACTGGGCTCACCTGGTCATCCATGACGGACGGCTTTATGTAAGGCATGGATCCTCGCTGATGGTGTATGATATTAAGATAAAATAGATTTTATCCCTCTTTTTTACCAACCAACCAATATTATTGTTATGTCATTTATTTTCAGGGCTTTATTCATCACAGGGTTTGTCATACAATTTGTTGAGATACAGGCACAAACCATCGCCCAGTGGAGGGGGCCGGAGAGAAAAGGAGTATACGCTGAGACTGGTTTGCTTACAAGCTGGCCGGAAGAAGGACCGAAATTGCTGTGGTCGGTTGACAGCCTTGGCAACGGATACGGGTCTCCGGTTTTCACTTCGGACCGATTTTATATTACAGGGGAGAAAGATAGCATTAACTGGCTGTATGCCTATGATCTGAGGGGAAAGCTCATCTGGAAAACACCTTGCGGAAAGGAATGGGTAGCTACTTATCCCGGATCCCGGTCGGCCCCCACGGTGACAGATGACCTGATCTACGTTGTCTCCGGACTGGGAAATCTATACTGCATTGACGCTAAGACCGGAGCAAGGAAATGGAGTAAAGAAATGATAAAGGAATTCCATGGAAGACTGCCTATGCACGGGCATTCTGAATCACCCGTTGTTGAAGGCGATCTGGTATTCCTGGTACCTGGGGGGAAGGATACCAATGTAGTGGCCATGAACCGGTTTACCGGTAAGATCGCCTGGATCTGCAAAGGGAAAGGAGAAGGCTCCGCCTATAATTCTCCTGTTATGATAAAGCTGCCCTCCAGAAACATCCTAGCTACCTTTACTTCCTATTCCTTACTGGGCATTGATGCCTCAACCGGAGAACTCCTGTGGTCGGATGAACAGGTTAATGTACCGGTTGCAGAAAGAAAGCCCGGGATGGGTGATACCCACAGCAATAGTATATGGTATGAGGATGGGGTTATCTATTACCTGGCTGGTGATGGTAACGGAGCTGTAAAACTGGAGTTGTCGAATGACGGATCCCGGATAAGCCAGCGCTGGAGAATACCAGGAATGGATAATTATATGGGAGGGTTTATTAAGATGGGTAATTTTATTTATTCCTGTGCATTTGAGCGGAAAGACCTCCGAAGTATTGATGTCACCTCAGGACAAGAAGCTGATTCTCTGAAAGTTGGAAGAGGCTGTATGATAGAAGCAGAAAATTTATTATATTATTACAACCTGAAGGGTGAGGTAAACCTGATAAAGCCTGACGGAAAGAAGATGGAAAAGATCAGTTCCTTTAAAGTAATGGCCGGTACCAAAGAACATTTTGCACATCCGGTCATTGATAAAGGCATTTTGTATGTCCGCCACGGGAATATGTTGCTGGCATACGACATCAGGAAAAGTAAGACATTCTGAATCCGGTTCTGTGATAAAATCGCCTTATTCCAGGTATGTCGTTCTTTTTGCAATCGCGATATTCATTTTGCTGTTTGCCTGGTGGTTATTTCATGACCCTGTCCGTTCTTTCACTCCTTCCCTGCCGGGGATGGATAACCGGAACAAAGGGGCTGCACTACCTGCAGAGAAAGTAATCATCGGGGACAGCTTTGCAGCCTATAAAAGTTGTGAAGATCTGCCGGGGACGTTGTGGCCGCGGTTCCGCGGGGCAGATTTTGATAATGTTAACAAGGAGAATGTCCGGCTGATTGATGCTTTTGGAGCTGCCGGACCAAAAATACTCTGGAAGATCAGCCTGGGTGAAGGGCATGCGGCACCGGCTGTTTACCAGGGGAGGGTTTACCTGCTGGATTATGATGAAAGGAAAAGAGCCGATGCCCTGAGGTGTTTTTCGTTAAAAACAGGGGAAGAACTATGGAGACGCTGGTATCATGTTCGCTTGAAGCGAAACCATGGACTTTCAAGGACAATTCCGGCCGTGAATGAGAAGTATGTGGTTACCATAGGACCCAAGTGCCAGGTTATGTGTGTCGACCGGTTGACCGGAAATCTCCGCTGGGGTGTTGATCTGTCCAGGGAATACCAGACGGAGGTACCATTCTGGTATACAGGCCAGTGCCCGCTGATCGATCATGATACGGCCGTTATCGCCATCGGCGGAAAATCACTGATGATAGGGGTGGAATGTAAAACAGGGAAGAAGGTTTGGGAAACACCTAACCCTCATCAATGGAAAATGTCTCATTCTTCCGTTATGCCGATGACCTTCAGGGGGAAGAAAATGTATGTTTATATTGCTATCGGGGGTGTTTGCGGAATCTCAGGAAGTGGAACAGATAAAGGTAAAATACTGTGGGAGTCAGCTGCATTTTCTCCCGGTGTTGTAGCCCCTTCACCCGTTATTGCTGACAATGGGAAGATATTTTTCACGGCAGGCTATGGCGCCGGTTCCATGCTGATGCAACTTAAAGAATCCAGCGGGATCTATTCGGTAACTGTGCTGCAGAACTACAAGCCGCTGGAAGGGCTGACATCGGAACAACAGACGCCGGTTTTTATGAATGGATATCTTTATGGGATACAACCCAAGGACGCAGGTGATACCAGAAACCAGTTTGTGTGCTGTAAATCAGATAATTGCCAGAAATTTGTAATGACAAGCGGAAAAGAGGAGCGTTTCGGGCTGGGGCCTTATCTTTATGCTGACAATAAATTTTTTATCCTGGATGATGACGGAGAATTGACCATTGCCAAAGCATCCCCGGCAGGGTTCATCGTCCTTGACCGGAAAAAGATCATTGACGGGCAGGATTCATGGGGACCCCTGGCCGTTACAGGGGGCTACCTGCTGATGCGGGATTCAAAACAACTGGTTTGCCT
>JAPLDE010000253.1 GCA_026391855.1 Bacteroidota bacterium
TTCTGGTGACCGGTGGCTCCTTTCTTCGTAGTTAGCTTCACCTCATCCCCCGGCCCCTTCTCCTCAAGGAGAAGGGGAGCGCTTTTTCCGGTTTTGTATTTTTCTTTATATTTATCAGACTATCAGCTAGTTATCAATTATCTTCTTTCTCTTCATAATTAGTACTCTATTTCTATTTTTTCATTTATTCCTCTGGATTCTCCCCTTCTCCTTGAGGAGAAGGGGCCGGGGGATGAGGTGAAGCTAACTACGAAGAAAGGAGCCACCGGTCACCAGAATTTTACCCACCAGAACCAACTATTTTTATTATAGGTGCTCATTAAATAAATATTTGTTTTACTTTTAATCTCCAATCGACAATAGTTACTTTAGGATAATTTTATTTCTCCCCAAATATTAATCCATAAAAACCATGCATATGAAAAATTGTAAACGCCTGTTATTCATATTCTTAACCTTTACATCCTGTTGGGTTATGGGCAACAACATCCAGGTTTCCAACGCGGTGGTGAGCGGTAATACCATTACCTTCAACCTGAGCTGGGAAAACTCCTGGAACAATGCGACAAACCACGATGCCGCCTGGGTCCTTATCAAATACCGTTTCCCCTCTCCCAACTGGCAGCATGTCATCCTGCAAACCAGCGGGCATGTTGCACCGGCTGGTTATACCATCGATACTCCTTCCGATGGGATAGGGGTTTTCATTTACCGCAATTCCGGTTTAGGGAACAACGATATTCAGGGAGTGCAACTTGCGTGGAACCTGGCGGCCAACGGAATTACCAATACCGACAGCATCCAGATCAAGGTATTTGCCATTGAAATGGTGTATGTACCCGAAGGACCGTTTTACCTGGGGGATGGATCCTCCACCGGCAGTTTCCGGCAGGTAGCCACCAATACACCGGCCCTGATCTCCACAACGCCCATAATCGTAAAATGCGGAAACACCAGTTATGATGATGCCCAACTGGAAGGCAACGGCATATTGGTGGATGGAGACGGTGGAATCGATATGCTGGGGACTACTTCTGTTAACAACCCCAACTATCCTACCGGTTACAAGGCCTTCTATTGCATGAAGTACGAGATCTCCCAGGGACAGTATGCCGATTTCCTGAATACCCTTACTGCTACCCAATGTGTAACACGGTATCCGATAACCACGGCCAACCGATACACAATTTCCGGCAACTGGCCTTACCTGGCTGCCACGGCTCCCGATCGTGCCTGCAACTGGCTGAGCTGGATGGATGGTTGTGCCTATACCGACTGGGCAGGCCTGCGCCCCATGACCGAGCTGGAATTTGAAAAAGCATGCCGCGGGCCATTACCGGTAGTGGCTGGGGAGTATGCCTGGGGAAATACCTCCATTCATAATGTGGCTGCCATCCTTATTAATAATGGCAGTCCCAATGAACTGGTTTCCAACCAGGGAGTTGGAGTGGGCAATGTCAGTTACGATGTTACCGATGGCAGCCTTGACGGCCCTTTACGTTGCGGTATTTTTGCAGCCGGAGCCCTGAACAAAACCAGGGTTGAAACCGGAGCTTCTTATTATGGTATCATGGAAATGAGCGGGAATGTATGGGAGCGCTCTGTGAACCTGGGAAGTACAACAGGCAGGTATTATTCTGCCCTTCATGGGAACGGAAGCTTAAACGCTGCAGGTAACGCCGATGTGAATGTATGGCCGGGCCTGATAAGCGGAGCGGTAACAGGTGCAGACGGTTCGGGGTTTCGCGGCGGGTCATGGTTCGGTACCACAACCTACCTTCGCGCTTCAGACCGTGACTACGCGTCGCTCGTCAGCACGGTCAGGGACTACGATATCGGTGTCCGTTCAGTCCGTTCGGCGCCCTGAGGGGCTTTCCTTTTTCCTCTTTACTGGGGGTACAGGGGGCTTGCCCCCTGTCGGATTTGGTTGTTAATCTGTATTAATAATATTATAGAGGATTTTGACTTTGAAAAAGATAACAGGAATCTTTGATAGGATTTGCAGCATTGAAAATTTATATAATGCTGCCAATCAGACTTTAAAACATGGAAGGAGATTCTATGGGGAGGGTGCTAAGTTTAAGTTTGAATTGGAGCGAAATATAGATAGGATTCAATACTTACTGAAAAGCAAAACCTTTAAACCTGATATTTATCAGGTCTTTATCATTTTCGATCCTAAAAAGCGGGAAATCATTTCTGCCTCTTTTCGCGACCGGGTTATCCACCATGCTGTTCATGACCAAATAGAACCCCTCATTGACCGCAAGTTTATATACGACAGCTATGCCTGTCGCAAAGGGAAAGGGACCCATCAGGCCTTGGAAAGGGCGCAGAAATTTTTAAGGGCCAATAAGTTTGCCATACATCTGGATATTGTTAAATACTTTCCAAGTATTGACCGTCAGTTACTTAAGCACATAATAAGGAAACATATTATGGATGAAAATGCTTTGTGGATACTGGATACTGTTATCGACAAAGTGAAAGTAAATCAAAAAGTTCCATCTGCCCAGTATTCCTTATTCAATCTGGCTGATGAAGAAAGATTGGCCTTAATTGAGAACAATTCAGGTGTTCCTATCGGAAACCTGACCAGCCAGTTTTTTGGCAACTTGTATCTTAACCCCTTAGACCAATACATCAAACACCAGTTGAAGGAGAAGTATTATTTAAGGTATATGGATGACATGCTTCTTTTTAGCAATAGTCCTCAACATTTGAAGCTGACTTTGCTGAAAATCAATGATTTTATTGATAATGAGCTTCATATTAAAATCCACGAGAATACCGATGTATTAAATGCGAAGAATGGGGTTACATTTCTCGGGTTCAAATTGTTTCAGGACCATAGGCTATTAAAATCCAGTAATATACCGCGGTTTTTCAGACATCAGGAGGCAAACCATATTCTATACATGAACATGGAAATTTCCAGGGAAGATTATAAAACAAGGGTATTGTCCTGGAACAACTACGCTTCCTATGGCGATACCTGGCGCCTTCGCAATAAGATTATTCCCATGGCTACAAAGAATACATTTCAATTTGCTGATATTGAATATGGAAGAAACTGAGATTTTCACCATTGATCTTCCACCATTGGTAGAGCGGCAATTCGAGTTCTGCAACTGGATCATCCTGAAAGTGAATAAATTTCCGAAGGATTTGCGGTACTTCCTGGGTACAAGGATTCAAGAGAAAAGTTGTTTAATACTTGACAATTTAATTAAGTGTTCGTTAATTGAAAAAGGTGATAAAGGGTTGTTACTCAGTGAAATAAATATTTCCATACAGCAACTAAGGTATCAACTGAGGCTGGCTTATCAAACCAAAGGAATAAATTTGCGTTCTTACCATTTTGCATGTAAATTGTTGTTAGATATTGGAAATCAGGTTGGTTCCTGGTTGAAAAGTGTAAAATAAAGTTAACATAACGTTCTTTGAAAAGATTCTGAAAGCATAAATCGAGGCTGATCAAGGTCAACCTGATATGCTTCAGGAAATACTCCCGGGGTTTGCCTGCCGGTTTACCGGAAAGATAAAAGGTCCTCGTTCAATACTTTTATTTAGATTTGAACGAGTGGCAATTAAAATGGCAATATGTGACGGTTCGGGGTTTCGCGGCGGTACATGGAACAATACAACAACCAACCTTCGCGCTTCAGACCGTAACAACGCGTCGAACGTAAACACGGACAGAAACAACAATAACGGTTTCCGTTCAGTCCGTTCGGCGCCCTGAGGGGAGTAAAAAAGGCAGAAGGCAGAGGGCAGAAGGATTGTAGGGGCGCAATGCCTTGCGCCCTGGCCAAGAGAATAATCAGTTACCCCTGGCTTCAGCCAGGGGACAGGGAAGGTGGGATGAATTTGGGCTTAGCCCTTAATATCAGTTGTTAATGTGGGATTAATTTTTTTTTATATGTTAAGCATTAAAATTGGGCTAAAGCCCGGATTATCAAGTGTTTGCTATATACACGGGCTGAAGCCTGTGGTAACTGATAATAACAATGGGCAGTGGGTTTGTAGGGACAACCGGAAATTCGTAAAATACGACTTGTCAGGTTTTATCATAGAGTTTCATAAGAAGAAAGAAGTGGTTTAAAAGGGGCATACAGGCATTGCATTATGAATGCTGAACAGATAAAATCAATTATAGCGTTGGGTGAGGGCTATCAGGCTGAGTTTAAAGTCAGCGTACCTTCTAAGGTGAGAGAGATTACCGAAGAAGTTTGCGCATTTGCCAATTCAGCCGGAGGGGTTATTTTGATTGGTATTGACGACCATAACCAAATTTGTGGTGTATCCATCGATAATGCCAGGCGATCTGCAATTCAGAACTCAGTAGGTGAAATTTCTCCAGGACTTAATTGTACAATGACTTTTGTAGAGGTTGATAGTAAACAGATTGCCGTATTGGAGGTGAATTCAGGCAGGAATAAACCCTATGTTTTTTCAGGAGCCATTTATGTACGCCAGGGTCCAAATACACAGAAACTTACAACGGCAGAAGAAATGCGTGATTTCTTTCAACAAGCCGGTAAATTGTATTTCGATGAAATTCCTTGTGAAGGTTTCAAAGGTGAAAGTGAGATAGATAATAGTAATCTTAGTTTTTTCAGAAACGAGGCAGGTCTGCCGGCTTTCATCAGCAATGAACAATTGTTCCTGAATTTGCGGCTTTTTGACGAAGGAAAGGTAATGAAAAGCGGAGCAGTACTGTTTTTTGCAGCCAAGCCTGAAGATTTCTATCCACAGGCAATTATTCGCTGTGTTGCTTTCAAGGGTACCGATAAACGATTTATCATTGATGACAAAGAGTTTGGAGGTCCATTATATCAGCAGTATTTAAGTGCTATGAGCTGGTTACATAATAAGATCAATGTATCTTATGATATTGAGAATCAGGGAGGTAAACCTAGAAAGGAAAATTGGGAGATCCCTGAAACTGTATTTAAGGAGGCTATTATTAACTCACTTTCGCATCGTGACTACTATGAGAAAGGTGCAGTTACTACCATCGAGGTTTTCGATAACAGGATTGAGATTTCAAATCCTGGTGGTTTACTTTCGGCCATCAGGCATGATTTCGGAAAGCGAAGCATGTCAAGGAATCCTTTGATATTTGGACTCTTCGCCCGAATGCACCTGGTCGAGAAAATTGGCTCAGGAGTCCCCAGAATGAAAGAGCTCATGCTGGACAGTGGTTTAACTGCTCCTGAATACCATCTGGAGGGAATGTTTACCATTATTTTGCGTAAAGCTTTCGATTTTGAAAGGTGGGTAGAAAGGTGGGCAGATCATCTTACAGAAAATCGGATTCTTATTGTAAAAATCATTCATGAAAATCCTGCGGTTTCGAAACTGGATATGCAGAAAGCATTGGATTTAAGCTCCACTGCAATTGATAATAACCTGAATTACCTTAAGAATGCTGGTCTTGTGGAACACATCGGGCCGGACAGAGGTGGTGAGTGGCGAATCAATTATATAAACCCCGGTGGGTAGATGGGTGTGTAGAGACGCATGGCAATGCGTCTTCGGTACAAAAAGAAGGTTATGATGGTTATATATGTTATGAATGTTAACTGGAAATCAAATAAACAATAATCACATACAATGAAAGCAAAGGTAATAATAGCAAGTTTCTGTATAACAGTTGTTTATCTACAAGGCAGTTTACTGTTTTCTCAGAACTTCTCCGGCGGAACCCGTGATGGGTATGATGCTACAGTGTCTGTAAATTATATTCCCCAGCCCTTATCCATGTTTAACGGGGGAATGGGAAACGGATATAGCTCCACAGAAACCCGATACCTTGGGTTTGTGTTGATCGGACAATTCAGCGGTGGAAACGGAGATGGAGCCGGCGCCTGTGTTTCGACAAACTTCATCCCGCAACCCTTGTCGCCATTCGGCGGAGGACAGGGAGACGGGTATGCGGCTGTCTTCTCGCTTTTTACCGGCAGAAGTCAGGATGTTAGCTGTTTTGGCGGAAGCGATGGAGAGATCAGCCTGAATCCTGCGGCTGTCTGGCAACCCCTTACCTTCCAATGGTCGAACGGGGCAATAACTCAAAATCTGCATGATCTGGCAGCAGCTACTTATGCAGTTACTGTTACCGACCAGGGAAAAAATCAGGTAACGGCCTCATTTACAATCAGTCAACCGCCTCAATTGGTATTAACCCCAACTTTTTCAAATGTGAATTGCTTTGGCGGGGCTGACGGGGCTATTAATATTGTCGCTGCCGGTGGAACGCCTGCTTATGCATTTGAATGGTCAACGGGTGAGACTTCTTCCTCTTTATCGGGTTTAACAGCCGGAATTTATTCGGTTGTGATTACCGATAGTCACCAATGTACCCTTGATTCGACATTTAATATTAACCAACCCGCCGCATTGCCGGAAGCTCCGGTAGTTCAGCCCGTGTTCTCTTTCTGCCAGTTTGAAAATGCTTCATCCCTCTCAGCCACAGGCAGCGATCTTCTCTGGTATTCCACCCCGGCCGGTGGAACCGGAAGTGCCGATCCTCCTGTACCCCCAACCCTTATTACAGGTAGTACCTTGTATTATGTCTCACAGACAGTCGGTCAATGTGAAAGCGAACGATCTGTTACTGAGGCACTTGTTTATCCTGTTTATTCGTTCAGTGAGGCAGCAACAATTTGTATGGGAGATAGCATTTTGCTGGGAGGAGCTTACAGGCATATAGCCGGAACGTATTATGACACCTTGAATACCCAGCACGCCTGCGACAGTATACGGGCAACTGACTTATCGCTGATACCTTGTGGTTCAGCATTAGTAGGGTGGGTTAAGTATAAAAATGCCGGCAACACACCCTTGAAAAATGCAACCGTCTTTCTCAAACAGGGGAGTACCGTTGTTTCAGAGACAACCACCGATAATGCAGGGAATTATTCCTTTAACTTTGTTCCTGTAGGTGATTACCAGCTTTCGGCTGCTTCTGCTATTCCCTGGGGAGGAGTCAACTCTTCCGATGGTCTGCTGATCCTCAAGCACTTTACAGGGCTATCCTTGCTGACAGAACTGAATTTAGTGGCTGCCGATGTGGACATGACCGGGTACATCAATGCAGCAGATGCCTTGCTGGCAGTGAAAAGGTTTGTGGGACTTCAGACTTCCTTTACTGCAGGCGACTGGGCATTTGAGAAGAAAAACATCACCATTTCAGGTCCTGAATCGCAGACACAAAATCTATACGGGCTCTGTTATGGAGATGTAAATGGTTCCTACCAGATATCCGGCAGGGAATCCCCTTCAATAGATCTCGAAAGGAAAGGAGAAACCTCAGTGGAATCTGACAATATACTAAAAATCAGTATAAAAGCCGGGCAAGATGCCGCTGTGAATGCTCTGTCACTGATTTTTGATTACCCGGCCGACATACTCGGGGTCTTGTCAGTCATTCCCTCCGGAAGCATCGGAAATTCACTTTGTCATGCTGAAAACGGAGTACTCAGGATAGGGTGGTATGATACTGAGTATGTCAGTCTGAAAAAGGAGGAAGATATATTCACCATAACATTCCGGGTAAAGTCAGATATTATTATGGAATCATTCATCAACAGGTACTCATCAGACTATCTGTTGCTTACGGGAAATTCAGAAGTTGCAGGAATAGATGGACATCCGCTTTTTGGTTTTAAAATTTCAATTCCAAGACTGACGTACAAAAAACATCAGGAATTCAGCGCCTCTGTATATCCTAACCCCATGAAAGATGAAATGACGGTCGATCTTGTTATTCCGGAAGAAGGCAGCATCTTCTTAAAGATCTTTGATATGACCGGAAGGTTAGTGCAGTCGGCAGTAAATCCAACAGGCATTGGTAATCAGCAGATTACCTTCAACAGTAAAGGCATATCATCCGGTTCTTATTATTATGTGATTGATTATCAATCTGTTTCAGGACTACTGAATCGCAGAACCGGTAAGTTGGTGAAATAGTGGTCATAGGGACTAAATCCCGGCTCACCTTGTGAAGGCAAAAATTTAAGACGAAGTCCGGGATGGAGTCCCTTATCTGCCTGAAAGGAGTTGATTGACTTCATGTTACCTATCTTCAACCCCTTCAGGGCTGTGGAGTTGTGCAGGGACATTTTGCCACGGGCTTCACCCGCGGTTATTCAGATCCAGCCCTTTCAGGGCTGTGGAGGATCAGGATATTTCCAGCCACGGGTTTCACCCGTGGTTATTCAACTTTGGCCCTTTCAGGGCACAAGATCATCAGGGGATTTCCAGCCATATGTTGCATTCGCGATCATCCAATTCAGCCTTTTCAGAGCCTGAGTTATCCAGTCATAGACAACTGGTACACTGGTAGACCGGTACATTGGTACACTGGTACACCGGACCACTGAACCACTGAAACCTTATCCATCACCTCCATCACCTTTATCACCTTTATCACTTTAATCACTTTAATCACTTTTTTTTCTCCCCCTCTTGTTTCATAAATATTAATTACTACCTTTGCAGCCCGATTTTTTCGGAGAATTTGCTGGTCCGGGATGATTCCGGGACTTAAAAGCGAAGGAAACCTGACAATACAAGGCACTATAGGTTTCCGCAGGCGTCCGGCACTAAACAGCCTTTTTTGCGGACGATTTACCCTGACGGGCCTTGATATTACAGTTATCCCCAACTTTTCAGAGACCAATCATCTGTGACCGGTAAGAAAAACGGAAAACAATGTGTTTCCGCTTTTTCCAAGGGATGGTGTTTTTTTTTAGCTAACGTATTGAGTGTTAAAAAAATATTTCTACCTTTGCACTCCCCAAAAATCAAGGTAAACTAAGTAAACCAAAATACTGAATATGCCGACCATTCAGCAGTTAGTCCGCAAGGGAAGAAAAAAATTAGTAGATAAAAGCAAAGCACCCGCTTTGGATTCCTGTCCGCAACGGCGTGGAGTTTGTGTGAGAGTTTACACAACCACACCCAAAAAGCCAAATTCCGCTATGCGAAAGGTGGCCAGGGTCAGGTTAACCAACCAGAAAGAAGTGAATGCTTATATCCCCGGAGAAGGTCATAACCTCCAGGAACACTCTATTGTAATGATCAGAGGCGGCAGGGTTAAAGACCTGCCGGGTGTAAGATACCACATTATCCGCGGGGCACTCGATACTTCAGGCGTTGACGGCCGTAACCAGAGAAGATCGAAATATGGTACCAAACGACCCAAAGCAAAAGCAGCTGCTACTGCCAAGAAAAAATAATCATGAATAATTATAATTCCTGATACAATGAGGAAATCCAAACCGAAAAAGCGAATAACCACCCCTGACCCACGATTCAACGATGTGTTGGTTACCAAGTTCATCAATAACCTGATGATCCAGGGTAAAAAGAACCTGTCCGCCAAGGTTTTCTACGATGCTATGGATATAGTGACGGAAAAAACCAAGGAAAGCGGGCTGGAAGTGTGGAAAAAAGCGCTGGCCAACGTAACCCCCTCCGTTGAGGTCCGTAGCCGCAGGATTGGTGGTGCTACCTTCCAGATCCCGTCTGAAATCCGCCCCGGACGTAAGATGTCTATCGGAATGAAAGCCCTGATCACCTACGCCAGAAAACGTCACGAAAAATCAATGGCCGGTAAGCTGGCTGCTGAGATCATGGCCGCTTTTAAAGAGGAAGGTGCCGCCTATAAAAGAAAAGAAGATACTCACAGAATGGCCGAAGCCAACAAGGCTTTCTCCCATTTCAGATTTTAATTAACTTAACGAAAAAGGACAATATCCATTCCATGTCAGAACGCCTTCAACATACTAGAAACATAGGCATCATGGCTCATATTGACGCGGGTAAGACCACGACAACTGAGAGGATATTGTATTATACCGGGATCAACTATAAGATCGGGGAAGTACACGATGGAACCGCAACCATGGACTATATGATCCAGGAACAGGAACGCGGTATTACCATCACTTCTGCTGCAACAACGGTATTCTGGAAATACCATGATAAAGATTATAAGATCAATATAATAGATACTCCCGGCCATGTGGATTTTACGGTTGAGGTTGAACGTTCCCTGAGAGTACTCGATGGAGCCGTAGCCTTATTCTGTGCCGTCGGAGGTGTTGAACCCCAATCAGAGACAGTATGGAGACAAGCCGATAAATATGGTGTTCCGCGAATCTCTTATGTAAATAAAATGGACAGGACCGGTGCCGATTTCTTTAACGTGGTCGATCAGATCCGCGAGAAACTGCATGCCAACCCCATTCCTTTACAGCTCCCTATCGGTGCTGAAGAGGACTTTGTGGGAGTTATCGACCTGGTTTCCAATAAAGCACTCATCTGGGACGATGCCACCCTGGGCTCAAGCTTCTCGGAAATTCCTATCCCTGAGGATATGGTGGAGATCACGGCTGAATACCGCCTGAAACTGATTGAAGGGGCTGCCGAAGAATCAGAGGAATTACTCGAAAAATTTTATATCAACCCGGAATCCATTACGGCAGAGGTTATCAAGAACATGATCCGCAAAGCCACCCTGGAAGGCCGGATCACCCCCGTGGTTTGCGGAGCTTCATTCAAAAACAAAGGAGTTCAGACCCTGCTCGATGCTATCGTTTCTTATCTGCCATGTCCTGAAGATGTTCCGCCTGTAATCGGGATAAACCCCTATACAGGTAAAGAAGAAGAAAGAAGACCTTCAACAGACGATAGCTTTTCATCCCTGGCCTTTAAGATCACAACCGATCCCTATGTGGGACGTATCGCCTTCTTCCGCGTATATTCAGGTATCTTGAAATCGGGTGAGATCGTGCTGAACACCACTACCGGGAAAAAAGACAGAATTACCCGCCTCTTCCAGGTACATGCCAATAAACATACCTCCATCGATGAGATCCGGGCCGGAGATATCGGCGCTGCAGTGGGATTTAAAGAAGTCAGAACAGGCGATACTATCTGTGATGAAAAACATCCCATCCACCTCGAATCCATTGTATTCCCTGAACCGGTCATCAATGTTGCCATTGAGCCCCGTACCCAGGAAGATGTTGACCGTCTGACCATTGCCCTGAGCAAACTGTCGGAAGAGGATCCTACTTTTACCGTCAGGGTTGACGAAGAAACCGGGCAAACCCTCATCAGCGGTATGGGCGAACTTCACCTGGAGATACTGATCGACAGGCTGAAACGGGAGTTTAAAATTGAATGCAACTCTGGTGCACCCCAGGTTGCTTATAAAGAGGCCATTACTAAGAAAATCCAGCATAGGGAAGTATACAGGAAACAGCATGGTGGCAAAGGAAAATTTGCCGATATGCTTGTCGAGGTTTCTCCGGCTGACAAAGGAGTAAGAGGGCTTCAGTTCATCAACGAAATTACAGGGGGAAATATCCCCAAAGAATATATACCGGCTATCCAGAAAGGATTTGCTTCAGCTATGATGAATGGCGTGCTGGCAGGTTTCAGAATGGATAACCTGAAAGTCAGGTTGCTTGACGGATCATACCACCCGGTTGATTCCGACAGCCTTTCATTCGAGATCGGGGCAAGGATAGCCTTTAAAGCAGCCTGCAGGCAGGCCGGCGCGGTATTGCTGGAACCCATCATGAAAATTGAGGTAAATACGCCTGATCTGTACCTGGGAGATGTTACAAGTGACCTGAACAAAAGAAGGGCTAACCTCGAAGGTGTTTTGGCAAAGGTAGGCTACCAGATCGTTACTGCCCATGTTCCGCTTTCAGAGATGTTCGGTTATGTAACCGTATTGAGAAGTCTTTCCTCAGGAAGGGCTACTTCAAGCATGGAATTTTCACATTATGAAGCTGTTCCGCATGAAATGGCGGAGGAGATCGTATATAGAATAAAAGGATACGTTGAAAAGTATTAATTGCTAATTTAAATAGAAAGTAAAGGTGAATCAGAGGATCAGAATTAAACTTAAATCTTACGATTTCAATCTGGTAGATAAATCAGCCGAGAAAATCGTAAAGACCGTAAAGTCAACGGGCGCTGTTGTAAGTGGACCCATTCCCCTGCCCACGGACAAAAAGATCTATACCGTAAACCGTTCCACCTTTGTGAACAAGAAATCCAGGGAGCAATTCCAGCTTTGTACCTACAAGCGCTTACTGGATATCTACAGTTCAACTTCAAAGACGATCGATGCGCTGATGAAACTGGAATTACCCAGCGGGGTGGAGGTTGAAATTAAGGTTTGATGAGATTGTTATAGGCTGATTTTCAATAAGATATAAAAGAAAAAGCGATGTCAGGTTTAATTGGAAAAAAAATCGGAATGACCAGTGTGTATGATGCGAACGGGAAGAATGTCCCGGTTACCATCATAGAAGCCGGTCCCTGTGTGGTGACCCAGATCCGCAGCAAAGATGTGGATGGTTATGATGCCATTCAGCTTTCTTTTGATGAACAGAAGGATAAGCACACCACCAAAGCCTTGAAAGGACATTTTGCCAAGGCAGGTACTACGCCTAAGAAAGTGCTGGCAGAGTTTACCCGTTTTGAGGTTGACCACCAAAAGACTTTCGGAGATATTGTGACCGTAGATGTTTTTACAGAGGGTGAATATATTGACGTGGTAGGAACATCCAAAGGCAAAGGTTTCCAGGGTGTTGTGAAAAGACATCACTTCCGCGGAGTAGGTGAGAGCACACACGGCCAGCACAACAGGCTGAGGGCTCCCGGATCAGTCGGAGCATCCTCTTATCCCTCCCGTGTATTTCCGGGCCTTCGCATGGCAGGAAGAATGAGCGGCGACAGGGTAAAAGTGATCAACCTTCAGGTAGTTAAACTGATCCCGGAGAAAAATCTGGTCCTCATTAAAGGAGCTGTTCCGGGTGCTATTGGTTCATATGTAATTCTTGAAAGATGGAGCTAGAAGTTTATAATATCAAAGGAGAGAAGACAACCCGTACCATCACACTGGATGATACCGTCTTCAATATTGAGCCGAACGATCATGCTATCTGGCTGGATACCAAACAGTTTTTAGCTAACCGCAGGCAAGGCACCCATAAAACAAAGGAAAAATCCGAAATGTCAGGTTCCACCCGCAAACTGAAAAAGCAAAAAGGTACCGGCGGAGCCAGGGCAGGAAGCATCAAGAGCCCGCTGCTGTCAGGCGGAGCCAGGGTTTTCGGACCCCGACCGAAAGATTACGATTTCAAACTGAACCGTAAACTGAAAAAACTGGCCCGTAAATCGGCCCTCACTTATAAAGCAAAAGAAAATCAGATCGTCGTCCTCGAAGACTTCAGTCTTGATACAGCCAAAACAAAGGATTATGTCAATATCCTGAAGAGCTTTCAACTGGATGGTAAAAAAACCGTCATGGTGGTCGCTCAGCCGGATGCCAACCTGGTCCTCTCATCACGCAACCTCCGGAAAGCAAAAGTTTCCAGGGCAAGCGACCTGAACACTTATGAGATCCTGAATGCCAATCATTTACTGATCACCGAAAGCTCAGTAAAAGAGGTGGAAAAGATCTGCCAGTAATTGTGAATGTAATAGTAGGTAATCGAAAAAATCAATAACAATGAGCGTCATCCTGAAACCGATCATCACGGAGAAAATGACACACCAGGGAGAGAAACTCCGCCGCTATGGCTTTATTGTCAAGAAAGATGCCAATAAACTTCAGGTAAAAAAGGAGGTTGAAACTCTTTACGGGGTTGAAGTGAGTGATGTGAATACGATGAATTATGCCGGAAAAAGAAAATCCCGTTATACCCGTTCCGGTTATGTAAGCGGAAGAACTCCGTCCTTGAAAAAGGCAATTGTTACTCTTGTAGAAGGTCAAACCATTGATTTTTATAGCAATATCTAATTAAATGGCTTTAAAGAAATTTAAACCGACAACATCCAGTCAGCGCTTTAAAGTAATAAGCGCATTTGACGATAAAAAAGTCTTCTGGATACAAAGAAAAGGTCGGGAGGTAGGAACAACGAAGGAAAAATGACCATGCGTTACATGGGTGGCGGTCATAAACAAATGTACCGTATCATTGACTTCAAGAGAGACAAAGAAGGTATTCCTGCACAGGTAAAGACCATTGAATATGATCCTAACCGTACGGCCCGTATCGCTTTGCTCAATTATGCCGATGGAGAAAAAAGGTACATTATCGCCCCTCATGGTTTAAAAGTCGGACAGGAAATCGTATCCGGAAAAGGTGTTGCCCCTGAAATCGGTAATTCTTTGTATATGAGCGAGATACCTTTTGGTACCGTGATTCATAACATCGAACTGCAGCCGGGACAGGGTGCCAAGATGGCCAGAAGCGCCGGGTCTTATGCCCAGCTTATGTCAAGGGACGGAAAATTTGCCATCATTAAGCTTCCCTCCGGTGAAACCCGTATGATACTGCAAACCTGTAAAGCCACCGTAGGTATGGTCTCTAACCCTGACCATAGCCTTGAATCCAGCGGAAAAGCCGGAAGAAGCCGGTGGCTCGGCCGTCGTCCCAGGACCAGGGGTGTTGCCATGAACCCTGTCGATCACCCAATGGGCGGTGGTGAAGGACGTGCCTCTGGAGGCCATCCCAGGACCAGGAAAGGTATTCCTGCCAAGGGATATAAAACAAGGTCAAGGACCAAACAGTCCGACAACTACATTATTGAAAGAAGAAAGAAATAATCGAGAACTAAACAGATAACAGTATGAGCCGTTCACTCAAAAAAGGACCGTATATCGACTTCAAACTGGAAAAAAAGGTATTATCCACCATTGACTCCAAAAAGAAAGCCGTCATAAAAACCTGGTCCAGGGCGTCGATGATCTCCCCAGACTTTGTGGGACAGACCATTGCGGTCCATAACGGTAATAAATTTATCCCGGTGTATGTGACCGAAAATATGGTTGGACATAAGTTGGGAGAGTTTGCACCTACCCGCACCTTCAGAGGTCATTCCGGTAGTAAAAAAGATAGTAAGAAATAATTAATATATTGACTGATGGGATCCAGAAAGCAAAACTCAGCAGAGGCAATCAAGGAGGCGAAAAAGAGCTTGTATTTCGCCAAGCTTAATAATTGCCCCACCTCACCCAGAAAAATGAGGCTGGTTGTTGACCTGATCCGGGGCGTTAACGTTGAACTTGCCCTGAATATTTTGAAATTTAACAAGAAGGAGCCTGCTGAAAGGTTATACAAACTTCTTCGCTCGGCCATAGCCAACTGGCAATCAAAGAACGAAGGGGTAAGGATGGAAGACAGCAACCTTTACGTGAGGGAGATTTCTGTCGACAGCGGCAGGGTACTAAAAAGAGTCAGACCTGCTCCCCAGGGAAGAGCCAACCGGATTAAAAAACGGTCGAATCATGTTACCCTGATCGTGGATAGCAGGACTATTGCTCCGGAGCAGTCAGAACAAGTTGAAAATTAATAAAGTAGTAAACCCAACAATAACGGACACAGAATGGGTCAAAAGACAAATCCAATAGGTAACCGACTGGGAATCATCAAAGGATGGGATTCCAACTGGTTTGGCGGGAAACGATTTGAGACTAAGCTGGTAGAAGACGAAAAGATACGCAAGTATCTGAATGCCAGGCTTGCAAAAGCGGGAGTCAGCAGAATCATCATTGAAAGGACGCTGAAACTGGTAACGGTTACGATTCATACAGCCAGACCAGGGATCATCATAGGAAAAGGTGGTACTGAGGTTGACAAGCTGAAAGAGGAATTGAAAAAGATCACCAAGAAGGAGATCCAGATCAACATCTCGGAGATCAAACGGCCGGAACTGGATGCGATGATAGTAGCCAATGCCGTTGCCAGGCAGATTGAAGGGAGAATTTCATACCGGCGGGCAATCAAGACGGCTATCGCATCAGCTATGCGTATGCTTTCGGAAGGCATCAAGGTAACCATTTCCGGAAGGTTGGGCGGAGCAGAAATGGCCAGGAATGAGACCTATAAAGAAGGCCGTATTCCGCTTCATACCCTGAGAGCCGACATCGATTATGCACTGGCTGAAGCCCATACCAGCTATGGCAGGATTGGTGTTAAAGTATGGATTTGTAAAGGGGAGATCTATGGCAAACGCGACCTGTCTCCGGCAACTACCATCACTAAGGAGAAAGTAGGCATGCCCCGGGGTGGAGAAAGAGGCGGAGAAAGAGGAGGGGAAAGAGGCCCGAGAAACAGGAATGCCGGTGGTGGCAAACCCCGTCCCAGAAGATAATTATAGTACGGAATAAATAGTAGAAAAATTAAAATCTTCCGATAAATGTTACAGCCAAAGAAGACCAAATACAGGAAGCAGCAGAAAGGCAAAATGAAAGGTAATGCCCAAAGGGGGCATGAACTGGCCTTTGGCTCTTTCGGGATTAAAACACTGGATGAAGCCTGGTTAACTGGTCGTCAGATTGAAGCAGCCCGTCAGGCTGTTGCCCGTCACATGAAACGTGAAGGACAGATCTGGATCAGGATCTTCCCCGATAAACCCATCACCAAAAAGCCTGCTGAAGTACGTATGGGAAAAGGAAAAGGTGCTCCTGAAATGTTCGTTGCACGAGTAAACCCCGGCCGCATTCTCTTTGAAATAGAAGGAGTTAGCCTGCCAATAGCCACCGAAGCATTGCGACTGGCCTCCCAGAAACTGCCGGTGATGTGTAAATTCATTGTAAGAAGAGATTATGCTCCAGAAACAAACTGATTGTAAACCATGAAAGCAGAAGTGATCAGGGAACTCACCACCGGTGAGATAAAAGAAAGATTGGAAGAGGAAAGGAAACAGCTGACCAAGCTCAAAATGAACCATGCTGTATCCCCACTGGAAAATCCAAATAAAATAAAGGCCTATAGAAAAACCATTGCCAGGCTGATAACCGAACTTCGCAAACGCGAACTCGATGCCCAGGTAAAGATCGGTCATAATAAATAATAGTTCTTGTCATGGAATTAGAGAGGAAATTCAGAAAAGAAAAGATTGGTGTTGTGGTCACCAACAAGATGATGAAATCTGTCGTAGTATTGGTGGAAAGGAAAGTGATGCACGCCAAATACGGGAAATATGTGAAAAAAACCACCCGCTTCAGCGTCCATGATGAAAATAACGAGACCAATGTTGGTGATACCGTTCGGATCATGGAAACCAGGCCGATAAGTAAAAACAAATGTTGGAGACTAGTCGAAATCATTGAAAGAGCCAAGTAATTATGATACAGCAGGAATCAAGACTAACTGTAGCTGATAACAGCGGGGCCAAAGAGGCGCTCTGTATCAGGGTTCTGGGAGGTACCGGACGAAGGTACGCTTCCGTTGGAGATAAAATTATCGTCTCCGTTAAAAATGCACTGCCTGGTGGTAATGTGAAAAAAGGTGCAGTGGTAAAAGCTGTCGTGGTCAGAACCAAAAAAGAGATCCGCCGTAACGACGGTTCATACATCAGGTTCGATGATAACGCCTGCGTGCTGCTCACTGCATCCGAAGAACTCAGTGGTACCCGTATTTTCGGACCCGTTGCCAGGGAATTGCGTGATAAAAAATATATGAAGATTATCTCATTAGCGCCCGAAGTGCTTTAATAATTCATAAGTCATGCCGAATAAACTGCATATCAAAAAAGGCGACATTGTCAAGGTAATTGCCGGTGACAGTAGGGGAGAACAAGGTAAAGTGCTGATGGTGAACCCGACTAAGTTAAATGCCATTGTTGAAGGCGTTAACCTGGTTACCAAACACTCCAAACCCAACGCCAAAAGCCCGCAGGGTGGTATTATCAAACAGGAAGCACCTGTACACCTTTCCAACCTGATGGTGGTCGACAACTCAGGAAAACCGACACGTACCGGTCGCCGGATCGACCCCAAATCAGAGAAATTAGTCCGTTATTCAAAAAAATCAGGGGAGGTAATCAAGTAATGAAATACGTTCCACGACTGAAAGAAAAATACGACAAGGAAGTCGTTCCGGAGCTGCAGAAACAATTCAACTATAAGAGTTGTATGCAGGTCCCCAGGCTGATGAAAGTATGCCTGAACCAGGGAGTTGGCGGAGCCATCACCGACAAGAAGCTCATAGATGCCAGTCTGTCTGAACTTACTATGATCGCCGGCCAGAAAGCTGTCGCCACCAAATCCAAAAAAGATATCTCCAACTTCAAATTGCGTAAGGGAATGCCCGTTGGTGTCAGGGTCACCCTGCGCGGAGAAAAAATGTATGAGTTCCTCGACAGGCTCATTTCCATCGCCATCCCCCGCATCCGTGACTTCAGGGGTATCAACGACAAGGGATTTGACGGAAGAGGTAACTATACACTTGGGATCACCGAGCAAATCATTTTTCCCGAAATAAATATTGATAAAGTTGCCAAGATCAATGGATTAGACATTACTCTGGTAACCAATGCCAAAACCGATAAAGAATGTTTGGCACTGTTAAAAGAATTCGGATTACCCTTTAAAAAACAACAATAATTATGGCAAAGGAATCCATCAAGGCAAGAGAAGTTAAAAGGCAGAGAATGGTTGCCAAGTATGCGGCCAAAAGAGCTGCCCTGAAAGCTGCCGGCGATTATATTGCGCTGCAAAGTATTCCAAGGAATGCTTCACCGGTACGACTTCATAACCGTTGTAACCTCGACGGCCGGCCTAAAGGATATATGAGGCAGTTTGGCATTTCCCGTATCAATTTCCGGTTCATGGCCCTTAACGGCCTGATACCTGGTGTGAGAAAAGCCAGTTGGTAATTAATTAATTAATATTCAAATATTTATATTTCCCATGGTAACAGATCCTATTGCAGATTACTTGACCCGAATCAGGAACGCTGTCATGGCAAACCACAGGATCGTGGAAATTCCCTCCTCAAAAATGAAGAAAGAAATTACCAAGATCCTCTTTGATAAAGGATATATCCTTAATTATAAGTTTGAGGATGAGATTTTTCCGCCTTCTATCAAAATTGCCCTGAAGTATCACCCTGTGTCCAAAATGTCAGCCATTACCCAAATGATCAGGGTTTCAAAACCAGGTCTGAGGAAATACGTTAATGTTGACAGATTACCCAGGGTATTGAATGGTTTGGGTATCGCTATCCTTTCCACTTCTCACGGAATAATGACAGATAAGGAAGCCAGGACGAAGAATATCGGTGGCGAAGTATTGTGTTACATCAGCTAAAGGAGGAAGAGAGTATGTCACGTATAGGTAAATTACCCATCCCCATCCCCGCCGGTGTCCAGATATCAGTCTCCGGCGATAACGTAGTGAGTGTTAAAGGGAAAAAAGGCGAACTGAAACAAGCCATTTCTCCTAACATTTCCATAGAAGTTGAAGAGAACAGACTGCTGGTTAAGAGAAATTCCGATGAAAAAACGGACCGTGCACTTCACGGACTCTACCGGTCATTGCTGGCAAACATGGTAAAAGGAGTTTCTGAAGGATTCAAGATCACCCAGGAACTGATCGGTGTAGGTTATAAAGCGGTGGCTACCGGCCAGTTGCTCGACCTTTCACTGGGTTATTCCCACCATATTGTCTTCGAGCTGGCTCCTGAGATCACAGTGACCACTACAGCGGAAAAAGGAAAAAACCCTACCATCGTTCTGGAAGGGATAGACAGGCAGTTGGTGGGCCAGGTAGCGGCAAAAATCCGCTCACTCAGACCACCCGAGCCTTATAAAGGAAAAGGTGTTCGTTTTATGGGTGAAGTAGTTCGTAAGAAAGCCGGTAAATCTGCATCCGATAAATAATATTGGTAAACAAAGTAATCATTGATCTGATGGCAATCAAAAGTTTAAAGGAATATAGGAGAAACAGGATCAAGAACAGGATCCGTAAGGTCTTAAATGGCACTGCTGAAAGACCAAGAATGACCGTTTTCCGCAGCAATAAGCAGATCTATGTTCAGCTTATTGATGATTTGAATGGTACCACCCTTGCCTCTGCCTCCTCAAAGGTTAAATCACTGAGCGAGAAAGCGGTGGCAAAAACAGAACAGGCTAAACTGGTGGGTGCGCTCATCGCCGAACGTGCAGCAGAAGCCGGTATTCAAACCGTAGTTTTCGACCGTAACGGTTATTTGTATCATGGCAGGGTTAAGGCATTGGCCGAAGCTGCCAGGGAAAAAGGATTAAAATTCTAAAAGACTATGTCCAACGTAAACATAAGAAGAGTAAAATCCAGCGAAATCGAGTTCAAAGATAAGCTGGTCAGCATCCAAAGGGTTACCAAGGTAACCAAAGGGGGACGTACCTTCAGCTTTTCCGCCATTGTTGTGGTTGGAAATGAAAATGGGGTGGTCGGCTATGGCTTGGGAAAAGCCAAGGAAGTCACCGCTGCCATTGCTAAAGGAATTGATGATGCTAAGAAAAACCTGATAAAGGTGCCGGTGCTCAAAGGCACTATTCCTCACGATCAACATGGAAAATACAGCGGAGCCCTGGTGTTCCTGAAACCCGCCGCACCGGGAACCGGAGTAATCGCCGGCGGTGCTATGCGTGCTGTACTCGAAAGCGTTGGCGTCAGAGACGTGTTGGCTAAGTCCAAAGGTTCATCCAATCCCCACAGTGTGGTTAAAGCTACCATTAATGCCCTCGCTTTAATGAGAGATGCCCATACCATTGCCCAGGTCAGAGGAATAGAACTTTCCAGAGTATTCAATGGTTGATAGATAATTCATTGATAATGAAAAAAATAAGAATAGAACAAGTAAGAAGCGGCATAGGCCGGCCATTACGCCAGAAAAGAACACTACAGGCACTGGGCTTCAAAAAAATGCACCAGGTACTCGAAGTGGAAGGAACTCCCCAGATCATGGGAATGATAGACAAAGTAAAGCATTTGCTGACTATTGAGGAAATCGGTTAACATTCAAGAAATACACGATAAAAGATGGATTTAAGCAATCTTAAACCTGCAGAAGGATCGGTAAAAAAGAACAAGCGAATTGGCAGAGGCCAGGGATCGGGTAGGGGTGGTACCGCTACAAGAGGCCATAAAGGAGCCAAATCGCGTTCCGGTTATAAATCCAAGAGTGGTTTTGAAGGCGGTCAGATGCCTATTCAAAGACGACTCCCCAAATTTGGTTTTAAAAGCCTGAACAGGGTTGAATACAAAGGTATTAACCTCGATGTTCTTCAGGGACTATACGATAAAAAGGGCCTTGATTATTTCGATATGGAAGTTTTCATCGAACATGGGTTCGCTTCTTCCAGAGATAAAATCAAAGTACTGGGCCGTGGCATATTGACTGCAAAGATCGATGTGAAAGCCCATGCCTTCTCCGAAAAAGCAATGAAAACAATTGAAACCGTTGGTGGCACTGCTACAAAAATCTAAGGCTGAATGAAAAGACTGATCGAAACGATACGTAACATTTATAAGATCGAAGATCTCCGCAAGAGGTTATTGTATACCCTGGGAATCGTGATGATATACCGTTTTGGTTCTTATATCGTACTCCCGGGTGTTGATCCTACCCAGCTTGCAGCGCTTCACAAGCAAACCAAAGAAGGTCTGCTGGGTCTGCTCAATATGTTCTCAGGAGGCGCTTTCTCCAATGCCTCTATTTTTGCGTTGGGAATTATGCCCTATATCTCGGCTTCCATCGTTGTTCAGCTGCTCGGAATGGCTATACCCTATTTCCAGAAGCTACAGAAAGAGGGTGAAAGCGGAAGAAAAAAGATCAACCAGATCACCCGTTATCTCACTGTCCTTATTCTCATATTCCAGTCACCAGGGTATATTGCCAATTTGGTCTCTCAACTTCCCAATGAAGCCTTCTATCCCTTCTCACCCGACTCACCCCCCACACAGTTTTTCTGGATATCATCCGTTATCCTGCTGACAGCGGGCTCCATGTTCGTGATGTGGCTCGGGGAAAAAATTACCGATAAAGGAATTGGAAACGGTATCTCACTGATCATCATGATCGGAATTATGGCCCGTCTGCCTTTCGCCCTTGCCGGTGAATTCGTTTCAAGGATGGAAGAAAAAGGCGGTGGCGGACTCGTGGTTTTTGTGGTCGAGATCGCTGTTCTCGTGCTGGTTATCCTTATCACTATCTTATTGGTTCAGGGAACCCGGAAAATTCCGGTCCAGTACGCCAAAAGAATTGTTGGAAACAAACAATATGGAGGCGTTCGCCAGTATATACCGCTCAAAGTGAATGCTGCCGGGGTAATGCCCATCATCTTCGCCCAGGCTATTATGTTCTTGCCAATGACACTGGTTGGCTTTGCCAAATCACAGTCATTGTCAGGCTTTATGAGCGCTTTCATGGATTTTAACGGGTTTTGGTATAACTTTACTTTTGCTTTACTCATCATTGCATTTACCTATTTCTATACCGCTATTACCGTTAACCCGAACCAGATGGCAGAGGATATGAAAAAGAACGGCGGTTTTGTCCCCGGTGTGAAACCAGGAAGGAAAACAGCCGATTTTATCGATTCCATTTTATCAAAAATTACACTGCCCGGTTCTATTTTCCTTGCTTTTGTCGCTATCATGCCCGCTATTATCAGGCATGCCGGTGTTAATTCACAATTTGCCCAGTTCTACGGGGGAACTTCCCTGCTGATCCTGGTCGGAGTTGTGCTGGATACTTTACAACAAATTGAAAGTCACCTCTTAATGCGCCATTATGACGGACTGATGAAATCAGGAAGAATTAAAGGTCGTACAATGGGTATGACAGGATAATAAGTTATTTTAAAAGTATGGTTACTTTTAAAACTGAAGAAGATTTAGAATATATTAGGTTAAGTTCTTTGCTTGTTGGAAAAACCCTGGCTGAAGTAGCCAAGCATTTGCAACCCGGGGTAAAAACCATTGCACTGGATAAAATTGCAGAAAGTTTTATCCGTGATCATGGCGGTTTACCTGGTTTTAAAGGTTATCGCGGTTATCCCGCAACCCTCTGCATCTCTGTTAATGATGAAGTGGTGCACGGAATACCGGGAAACAGGATGATCAATGACGGCGACCTAGTCTCCATCGATTGCGGAGTGCTGATGAATGGTTTTTACGGTGATTCTGCCTACAGTTTTGCAGTGGGATCAGTGAAAGAACCGGTATTACGGCTGATGCAGATCACTAAGGAATCCTTGTATAAAGGAATTGCAAAAGCCCTGGCTGGTAATAAGGTGGGTGATATAGGCGCTGAAATACAGCAGTTTGTTGAAAGCTACGGATATTCAGTGGTGAGAGTGCTGGTCGGTCACGGACTGGGCAGAAACCTTCACGAAGAGCCGGAAGTGCCAAACTTCGGGCACAAAGGCGAAGGAATGATGCTCAGGGAAGGAATGGTTATCTGTATTGAACCCATGATCAACCTTGGGAAAAAGGGAGTAGTACAGGATGCAGACGGATGGACCATTCGTACGAAGGATCGCTTACCCTCTGCTCATTATGAACACGCTATTGCCATCAGAAGGAACAAACCGGAGGTTTTATCAAGCTTTGAAGAAATTGAAAATGTTATACATAATTAATTCAGATCATTTATGGCTAAGCAATTAGTCATCGAACAAGACGGTGTTGTAAAAGAGTCTCTCGGGAACGCAATGTTCCGCGTGGAACTTGAAAATGGTCATGTCATCATGGCTCATATCTCAGGCAAAATGCGGATGCATTATATTAAAATCCTTCCGGGCGACAGGGTAAAGATTGAAATGTCACCGTACGATCTGACAAAAGGAAGAATCACTTTTAGATATAAATAGCGATAATCAGGGTATCATGAAAGTACATGCATCTGTAAAAAAGCGGACAGCTGACTGTAAAATAGTCAGGAGAAAAGGTAAGATTTTTGTTATCAACAAAAAGAACCCTAAGTACAAACAAAGACAGGGTTAATTAATTGATTTTCAACCAATAATTAAATAGAGATATGGCCAGAATTTCAGGTATTGATTTACCCAGGCACAAAAGAGGGGAAGTCGGTTTAACTTACATCCATGGCATTGGAAGAAGCAGTGCCCGCAAGATCCTCACTGAGGCCGGGGTGGATGTAAATAAAAAAGTTCAGGAGTGGAATGATGATGAACTGACAAAGATCAGGAATATCATCAATGATAACTTTAAAGTGGAAGGGGCACTCCGCTCTGAGGTCCAGATGAATATAAAACGATTGATGGATATCGGCTGTTACCGAGGGATCCGTCATCGTTCAGGTCTTCCCTTACGTGGACAATCCACAAAAAATAATGCCAGGACGCGTAAAGGAAGGAAAAAAACTGTGGCCAACAAGAAGAAAGCACCAAGCAAAGGTTGATCCATTCCGTTAATTGATAGTTTAAGTACAGTAATCAAGCAGTTTTTATATGGCTAAGACCACAAAAACATCCAAGAAAAGAGTAGTAAAAGTTGATCCGATCGGCCGGGCTTATATCATGGCCACTTTCAACAACATCATTATCTCGCTTACCAATGAGAATGGTCAGGTAATTGCCTGGTCATCAGCAGGTAAGATGGGATTCAGGGGAAGCAAGAAAAATACTCCTTATGCCGCTCAGGTAGCTTCTACCGATTGTGCAAAGGTGGCTTACGACAATGGCCTTCGCAAAGTCAAGGTCTTTGTTAAAGGCCCCGGAGCCGGCAGAGAATCTGCCATCCGTACGCTGCACGCGTCAGGGATAGAGGTCATGGAGATCATGGATGTGACACCCCTGCCACATAACGGATGCCGGCCTGCTAAAAGAAGAAGAGTCTAAGGATGTAAGATGGCAGATGTCAGATGTCAGATGCCGGAAAATGTCCTTAACCAATAATGAAATAATAAAATCATCAACCAAAGAATATGGCACGATATATCGGTCCTAAAACCAAGATCGCAAGAAGATTCCGGGAACCAATCTACGGAGAAGATAAAAGCTACGAAAAAAAGAACTATCCTCCCGGGATGCACGGTCCGTCAAAAAGAAGAAGAAAACAGTCAGAATACGGTGTTCAGCTCATGGAGAAAATGAAAGCCAAGTATACCTATGGTATCCTGGAAAGACAGTTTAAAAACGTCTTCGAAAGGGCTGCCAGAAAAAGCGGGGTTACCGGTACCATTCTCCTTCAGCTGATCGAAGCACGGCTCGACAATGTGGTTTACCGTTTCGGTATTGCCCCAAAACGAGCTGCAGCCCGCCAATTAGTGTCGCACAGACATATCACCGTCAACGGTCAGGTAGTCAACATTCCTTCTTACGAAGTGAAAGCAGGTGATGTGATCGGGGTGAGGGAAAAATCCAAATCAATGGAGATTATTACCGAAGCAGTACATCGCCGCTCGGATAAATATCCATGGCTCGAATGGGATCAGACTACGATGTCTGGTACCTTTGTGAAATATCCCGAACGCGACGAGATCCCAGAAAATATTAAGGAACAGCTCATCGTCGAGTTATATTCCAAGTAATTTTATCCCCGGTTTATAATATAAGGGTAACAATATGGCAATCTTAGCTTTCCAAAAACCTGACAAGGTCATCATGCTGGAATCGGACTCATTCAAAGGGACCTTTGAATTTCGTCCGCTTGAACCTGGTTTCGGCGTCACCATTGGTAATGCCTTGCGCAGGATCCTGTTGTCTTCACTGGAAGGATACGCGATCACTTCCGTTAGGATAGAAGGGGTCGAACAGGAATTCTCTACCCTGAAAGGGGTTGTGGAAGATGTGGCAGAAATCGTGCTTAACCTCAAACAGATCAGGTTTAAACGCCAGCTGGATACTGAAACCAGCGAAAAAGCCCATGTAGTCATCGGTGGACAGGATGTCTTTACAGCTGGTGATATTAATAAATTCTTGTCTGTCTTTCAGGTACTTAACCCTGAACAGGTGATCTGCCATATGGACTCCGCCATCAAATTGTCAATAGAGATCACTGTCGACAAGGGCAGAGGCTATGTCCCCGCAGAAGAAAATAAAACCAGCAACCCTATTATAGGGACCGTTTTTATCGACTCAATTCATACTCCTATCAGAAATGTGAATTTTAGCGTCGAAAATTTCAGGGTCGAGCAGAAAACCGACTACGAAAAACTTCTCCTCGAGGTAACCACCGATGGGTCTATTTCTCCGAAGGATGCACTGAAAGAAGCAGCTAAAATCCTCATCCACCACTTTATGCTCTTCTCAGACGAGAAGATCAAACTGGATGTTGAAGAAAAAACCGTGACAGAAGAATTTGATGAGACTTCTCTCCATATTCGCCAGCTGCTGAAAACCAAACTGGTCGACCTTGACCTGTCTGTCAGGGCCCTCAATTGCCTGAAAGCAGCCGACGTTGAAACTTTGGGTGACCTGGTCGCCTACAATAAGAATGATTTGCTTAAATTCAGAAACTTTGGAAAGAAATCACTCACCGAGTTGGAAGAACTCGTGAAAAACAAAGGTCTGGAGTTCGGAATGAATGTTGCCAAGTATAAATTAGATAAGGAATAGCTGAAATGAATCATCGTAATAGCATAAATCATCTGGGTAGAAAAAGCGCCCACCGGGAAGCCATGTTGTCGAATATGGCAAGTTCCCTGATCCTTCACAAACGGATCAATACAACCCTGGCCAAAGCCAAAGCCCTGAGGGGGTATGTCGAACCCATGATTACCCGCTCAAAGGAAGATACTACCCATAACAGGAGAACGGTCTTTAGCAGCCTTCAGAACAAAGAAGCCGTTACCGAACTGTTCAGGAACATCTCTCTTAAGGTAGTCGACAGACCCGGCGGATTTTATCGAACTGGTCGATTACAACGAAACCTACGGTAAAGACAGCAAAACCGGTGCCGATAAAGGAGCAAAAACCCGCCGTAGCAGAGGTAAGAAGAAAGAAACTGCTGCTGCACCGGCTGCTAAAACAAAGCCAGCAGTAGTGAAAGAAGAAAAACCGCAACCGGTAGAAGAAACCTTCGTTCCTTCAGCCGAAGTGATAGAAGAATCACCGGCCGATATCTCCTCAGTGGAAGAAACCTCCCCTGAAGAAGAGGAAACCAAAGAGTAGAATCTTACTCAAATGGAAAATAAAAAGGATAAGGTATTTGTTTACTTTATCCTTTTTTAGTTTAATCGATGACTTAACGTTAAAATATTTTAAATTATGAGTACTATTGCGAATATCCATGCCAGGCAGATCCTCGATTCCAGAGGAAATCCAACCATCGAGGTTGATGTATTTACCGATTCAGGAATTGTGGGAAGAGCGGCCGTCCCTTCAGGCGCTTCAACCGGTATCCATGAAGCCGTTGAACTAAGAGATGACGATAAAAGTCTGTTCCTTGGAAAAGGCGTGCTGAAAGCGGTCCACAATGTAAACAAAGTGCTGGCCGAAGAAATGAGGGGATATTATATTACCGATCAGGTCGATATCGACAGGCGAATGATCGAAATCGACGGAACACCAAACAAAGGAAACCTGGGCGCTAATGCTATACTGGGGATTTCACTGGCAGTGGCCCATGCCGCTTCCCAGGAAACCGGCCAACCCCTCTACCGGTATATTGGCGGCGTTAACGCTACTGTGCTTCCAATCCCTATGATGAATATCCTGAATGGAGGATCTCATGCCGATAATTGCATTGACTTCCAGGAGTTTATGATCATGCCGGTAGGAGCATCTTCCTTTACTGATGCCATCAGAATGGGTGCAGAGGTGTTCCATAACCTGAAAGCTGTATTGAAAAAATCAGGGTATTCTACCAACGTCGGTGACGAAGGCGGTTTTGCACCAAACCTTAAATCAAATGAAGAAGCCATCACGGTTATCCTCCAGGCAATAGAACAGGCAGGGTATAAACCTGGTCTGGATGTCTGCCTGGCCCTTGACCCCGCCGCTTCAGAATATTTCCTCCCCGAAGAAAATGTGTATCACCTGCATAAATCCAGCGGCGATAAGCTTACCCCTGCCCAAATGGTCGATTATTGGGCCAACTGGGTCAGTAAATATCCCATCATTTCCATTGAAGACGGAATGGCTGAAGACGACTGGGACGGATGGAAATTAATGACCGATAAAATGGGCAGCAAAATCCAGCTCGTGGGTGATGACCTGTTTGTTACCAATGTTAACCGTTTACAAAAGGGAATCGATACAGGAGTGGCCAATTCGATCCTCATCAAAGTGAACCAGATCGGAACCCTTACAGAAACCATTGAAGCAGTGACACTTGCATACCGCAACTCCTATACAGCAGTGATCAGTCACCGTTCAGGAGAAACCGAAGATACCACCATCGCCGATCTGGCTGTTGCACTCAATACCGGAATGATTAAAACCGGATCTGCCTGCCGTTCAGAACGTATCGCAAAATACAACCAGTTACTCAGGATCGAAGAAGCCCTGGGTGATGCTGCCCGCTACCTGGGTAAATCCTTTAAATACGCCTGATAGGAATGTTCATTACTGACTGTCAGAAAGAAATCAGGCATGGCAACACGTCAATGCCTGATTTTTTTTAACTTTCGGCTTTCAAATTTGTTGCATGCATAACCCTTAAATTTATTATCACATGAAAAGAAACAGCGTACTTCTTATTGTCGTTATCTTTCTGATGATCAGTGGGATAAGGGCTCAGGATTGTGCCGGTTATTACCCTGTTAAGGTGGGAGCCCAATGGGTGGTAACCAGCTATAATGAGAAAAATGCCGTGGAAGGTACTTCCAAAATGAAGCTGACTGCCAAAACCCCGACAGCTACCGGGTACGATCTGAATGTTGCCGTTCAGAGCCTGGACAACAAGGGAAAAAACCAGATGGATAATACCCTGAAGTTTCAGTGTAAGAACGGTATTTTTTACTGGGATATGAACCAGTTCCTCCAGAATGCAATGCCGGCAAAAGGAATGGAAGGTATGACCATGAAAGTGACCGGCACCCAGCTTGCTTTCCCGGCTAAATTAAGCGTCGGACAAACCCTTGAAAATGCCGAGATGACAGTTTCAATGGAAAGCGGTGGGATGTCAATGATGTCCTTTACCTGGAAGATCTTCGACCGTAAGGTGGAAGCTACTGAATCGGTTACAACTCCGGCCGGCACCTTCGAATGCTACCGGATCTCCTATAAAATGGAGAGTAACTCAGGCATGAAAATGGAAATGACGGGTATCGACTGGATAGGGAAAGGAGTCGGGGTAGTTAAATCGCAGCAGTTCGATAAGGGCAAAATGAAAGGTTACTCGCTTCTTACCAGTTATACAGAATAAATAAATATGAAAAAACAACTTGCTGTTTTCCTTTGTTTCTTCGTTTTAGTCACTGTCCTTTGTCAGGCACAGGGGACTTCCAAAACCACCAGGATCACCGGGCAGTTTAATGCAAAGCCTTCATTTACAGAAATTTCCATTCGTCCGCCTACCCGCGAAGTCACCGTGTTGGCAACCTCACCCGTACAGGCTGACGGAAAATTTTCCCTCGAATTCAACCAGGCTGAAGCCAACCTTTTCAGGCTTTTTGTCGATGATAACAACTATATTCTCATTATCACCGAGCCGGGCGAAAATGTAAATGTTACTTTCGATGCCGCCAACCTGAACACTGATCCGAAAGTGCAGGGAAGTCCGCAAACCCAACTATTCTGGGACTTCAGCAAGGTCTTCAATATGTTTTCTTTCCTCATCGACAGTGTTGAAACTGCCTGGAAAGACAATATGGCCAATGCCAAATCCGATTCAATCTCTGAAAAACTCAGAAACAGGTATACTTTCCTCGATACACAACGAATGGGGAACCTGCGATATTTCCTTCAGAACAATGCTTCCTCACTGGCTGGCCTGGCTTTTATTGATAAGCTGGATGTTTCCGACGATTTTCCGACTTATGACCTTTACGATAAGGGCGTTTTCAGTAAATACCCAAACAATATCTACGTACAGGAACTTCACCGCAAGGTGGAGGCTGAGCGCAAGGTAGGCGTCGGCAGCATTGCCCCAGATATTGTCATGCCCAATCCTGAAGGCCAGGAGGTAAAATTATCCTCCTTACGAGGAAAGATCGTCCTTATCGACTTCTGGGCCTCCTGGTGCGGGCCTTGTCGTAAAGAGAACCCAAACGTGGTTGCTATGTATAATAAATACCATGAAAAAGGCTTCGAGGTCTTCGGCGTTTCCCTCGACCGGGATGGGGCTAAATGGAAGGAAGCCATTAAAAACGACGGCCTGGTCTGGAATCAGGTGAGTGACTTATTGTACTGGAAATCAGCAGCAGCCTTACTTTATGGTGTTGGTGCCATCCCCTGTACCTTCCTCCTCGATAAGGAAGGAAGGATCATCGGGAAAAAGCTTCGCGGCGAAACGCTTGAAAAGAAACTCCAGGAACTCTTTGGTTTCTAGTTATTTCCGGGTTTAATAGCGATCAGTTCCACTTCAAAGATCAGGGTTGAACTGGGCGGGATCGGACCCACTTCCCTGTCACCATAACCCAGGTCGGGAGGAATCACAAATTCATATTTACTTCCCACTTTCATCAGTTGGATACCTTCCGTCCACCCTTTGATAAGGTTCCCAAGCGGAAAACTTACAGGCTCACCGGGTGTGGTGGCATCAAAAACGGTACCGTCAATCAATGTGCCTTTATAATAAACAGTTACAGTATCGGTTTCCCTGGGTGTAGGGCCAACGCCATCTTTTAATATGCGAAACTGTAAACCTGCCGGAAGCTGAATTACTCCTTCTTTCTTTTTGTTCTCTGCCATAAAAGCCGCCCCTTTCTCCTTGTTGGCTTTCGATTTTACGTCCTTGTCAGCATTCTGCCTTGCTTCCATTTCTGCCTGGAAGTTCTTCATAATGGCTTCAACCTGCTCCCTGGTAAATAAACTGTCTTTGCCGTTATACCCGTTCATCAGGCCTGTTTTGAAAGCTTCCTCCGAGAAGTCCATCTTGGTCGTCTTGATATTCTTGCCAATATCGGATCCGATGATATAACTGATGGTATCTGCTTTTGTCTTTAATGCGAAAGCGGGAGCTTCTTTCTCCTTCTTTTTATCTTTCTTGCCTTGTGAAAAAACAGTAACACCAGCCAGTAATGCTAAAGTTGTCAGTAAAATCAATCTTTTCATCCTAATTAGTTTTTTTGATGATTATGTTCGGTTAATACGTTTATTTCTTTTCCGGAAACCAATAATGGAGGGCAAAGATATAATAAATATGTGATTTCAGAAGGGACCCCTTTCTTTTCCGCTGATCCAATTAAATACTTTGTCAGAACCCGACTGCTTCTTAACCGGGATCCTCTGATAGTACAATTTTATCTTCGTCCAGCGCTGGCTTTCCCTGGTAGCGAAGCATTACCTGGGCCAACGCCACTACATCCCGCTGGCAATAACTCACGATGCGGGGAAGATCGTCCTCCACCCAGTAAATTCTCCCAACTTCACTGCCGTCAATATCGTTCTTAGGATTAGGAACGTCAAACAGGGTAGTGAGCAGTTCAAGTGAGGTATAACTCTTGTAATCCCCGAATTTCCATAGCTCCATCGTATCCAGGTGCCTTACCTCCCAGGGCTTCTTACCGGCATTGTCCAGGATATCAGGGATTTCCACCCTGTTGATAATCATCCGCCTTGCCAGGAAAGGAAAGTCGAATTCTTTACCATTATGGGCACAAAGCAGTTGATTGTCACGATAGTAATATTGCCGCAGCATCCTGGCAAATTCTTCCAGCAATGCATGTTCGTCGTGCCCGTAATAGGATTTGATCCTGAGTCTTTCTTCCGATACAACACCGGTCGAAATACAGATTACTTTGGCAAATTCTGAATAAATGCCGGCCCTGCAAAAGAGTGACTCCGGGGTGGCCTGACTGTCGGCCCTTTCTTTCAGATGCACCGCTTTACGGTCCCAATGCTTCTTCATTTTTTCCGGAAGTGAGGCATAATCTGCTGATACTGAAACGGTTTCTATATCCAGAAACAATACGTTCCTTAAGTCTGTTTTGTTTAACATGATCAATAAAAATTAATGTTGAATGATTATTATCTGCGTTTATCTGTTTTCATCTGTGGTCAATTTTACCTAAACGAAAGCAACTTTTTCAAACCCATCTCACAACTTAATAGTAATTTTATAATATGGTAACAAAGAACTGTCATGCCTTAGCCTTCTTCCTCGCCTTGCTTATCCTTTGGGTTTCAACATCTTGTAAAAAAGACAATGATAGCTCCGACCCGGTAATTACCTTTTCTGAACCAACAGAAAATCAATCGTTTAATGTCTTCGACACCATTCACGTTGTAGCCGGTATTACTTCCCATGACCCGCTGACCGGGATTAAAGTAACCCTGGTTGATGATCAGTTTGTCCCGGTGCTGCCCATGACCGATGTTTCGTTGATCAGCCTTCATAATAATTCATGGTCGGTTGACCAGTATATACCTATAGATGAAATTCAGCTTCAAAGTGGAAATTATTATGTGTGGATACAAGCCAATACTGCCTCCACTTTTAAGAATAAGTATCAGTTAGTCAGGCTGATAGAGGTTGAAAAAAAATTAGAGAAAATTTTACTGATCACCAGATCGCAGGTAAATACAACCTCGCTTTGCTATCTCGACAGCCTTCTTCAGCTTCATCCCTTGAAGGATTATTCCCTTGATTTCGGTTATTCAGTCTTGAACCAGGTTCACCGGCAGTTATACCTGACCGGCAGAAACATAGGTAAATTGCTGGCCATCGGTCTCGACAGCAACCAGGTGCTTTGGCAAAAACAGGGGGCAGGAACGCCCGAATTGCCCTTTTACCAAGGGTTGAAGTACGAAGACGGGCTGTTGTTCGCCTGTTCTTCCGATGGAAGGCTGAATGGTTACAATGAAGAGGGAAACCTTGACTTTTTTATGGATTTCGGGACCAATCAATACCCGCTCAGGTGTTGCCGGCACCAGCAGTATCTGGCTGTTGCCGTGGAGCTGAAGAATGGTCCGGAACAATTCCTTAACGCCTATTATTACCCCAGCGGGGCTTACCAGATCGGTGAACAGGTCACCTGGAAGACGGAAGCCGTTTTTTCCGTCACTTTCAATAAAATGCTGGTCGCAGCCAATGAAAACGGGATCGGTTCCCTGGAATATTATTATCCCGCTGATCCCGCAATATCACCAGCCTGTGTCTTCCCACCCGAAAAAATTGTGAAAATTATCCCTGTCGATAAATCTAACTATTTGATTGCCAGTAGCAACCAGGTATATTGGTTCCAGGTCAACACCAATACGTTAACAGTTTTTGTGGCCGCGGTTCCGGCCGTAACACTGGCTTATGAATCGCTGAGTAAAAGAGTGATCGTCGGGGAGAATAAAAAAGTGAGTTTATATGCTTTTCCAACAGGCCAGTTCCTTAATTCCGTCAACCTGAATGATTCTCTGAAAGACTGTCAGTTGCTGTATAACCGTTGATTTTTCCTGCCCCTTACCCTTAAATCAGCTACTTTTGTACGAGAAACAAATGGATAAGGATAATTGTGCAACATATGGAATTACAGGTAGTTAAAACGGAAGATGGCTCACACACCCTGTTCGTGCCCGAAATCAATGAGCATTACCACAGTATTAACGGGGCTATTCAGGAGTCGAGACATATCTTCATCGAAAACGGGTTTAAGTCTGTTCAGCTGAAAAAGCCAGAGATGAGCATACTGGAAGTGGGTTTCGGTACCGGTTTAAATGCCTTGCTTACCTTCAAGGAGAATGAAAACCGCCACCTAAAAATCCGTTATGTTGCCGTCGAACCAAAACCAGTTGAAGATGAGGTGCTTGCACAACTAAATTACCCCGGACTGGTAGGTTCCTGCGATGAAAGGGTGGTCTTCTTCAAGATTCATAAGACCCCCTGGGATTTTCCCTATTACCTGAACGAGGAGTTTATTCTTTTCAAGGTTAACGGACTGGTGCAGGAAATAGCCCTGGGCGAGAACAAGTTCAACCTGGTTTATTACGATGCCTTTTCCCCCGAAGCCCAACCGGAAATGTGGACGGAGGATATCTTTCAGAAAATCTTTAATTCGATGATTACCAATGGATTGCTATTGACATATTGTGCCAAGGGAGAGGTAAAACGCATCCTTAAAAGAGTAGGGTTCACCGTGGAAGGCCTGCCCGGTCCTCCCGGAAAACGAGAGATCACCAGGGCCGTTAAGTAATTGACAATTGACAATTGACAATTAACAATTAGTAATTAATAATTAGCAAATGATTGTTTTTCAACCGGCTGGGATATTTACATGTTTAAAAACATCTCTATCAGGAAAAAATCTGTGTTCATCTGTGTTTATCTGTTAAATCAGTGGTATTAGTGTTCTGCTTTTCGCAACCCGGCAAAGAAATGCTCCTTCTCGACGGGAACTCGGTTATTAAAATCCAGCTGTCAGCAATTCCGGCTCTCCACTAGTTAATTAATTTTATTTCCTTTTAGGGAAACATTGTCCTATATTTGTATAAATTTGAAAAGGAAATGGTAAATAGATGACAAAAATACATTAGTGATTTCCACCCATGGATTTATTAAAAAGACAGATACAGTCCCAAAAACTGAGATCGATAAAGCAATTGCCACTATGAAGCAGTTTTTTAATATTAAGTAAAGGATCTAAAAATGAAAAAGGGAGATATAGAAGTTTATACTCTTGATGAATTAAAAGATAAAACATTAGGCAGTATTGGTACACCTGAAAGAGATAAGTATGAAAATGAACTGAAGCTTGAACTTCTTGGCGAAATGATAAAGCAGGTTCGTAAAGAAAGAAATTTAACCCAGGAAGAACTTGGAAAGCTGATTGGAGTTCAGAAGGCTCAGATCTCGAAGCTTGAAAACAGCACAAAAAATGCAAGAATTGATACAATCATCAAGGTATTTAACGCACTAAAGACAAGGATTAGCTTCTCAGTTGAGCTTCTGGATGGTTGCATTGAAATTGCATGAGCGAATATCTAACACATTACCAGCTATATATGTCTTATTAATTTACCCCATCTCACCCATGTCTCCCTTCACCCTCCGCGTCTACGGCATCCATATCAACTCCTCCCGACAGCTCCTCCTCACCGACGAATACCGGCTGGAGACCTATATGACCAAATTTCCTGGCGGCGGAATGGAGCCCGGCGAAGGGCCAATCGATTGTCTCAGAAGAGAATGCAGGGAAGAACTGGGAATGGAAATTACCGTTCTGGATCATTTCTATACTACTGACTTCTACCAGCCCACCCGTTTGCTGCCGAAACCCAAACAACTCATCAGTATTTATTATCGTATTGATATTCAGCCACCTTACAAATTTTCTTTGACAGGCAAAAAGTTTGATTTTCCCCCGATTGAAGGCCAGCAGACCTTTCGCTGGCTGTCTCTGGATCATCTTGATCCTGAGGAATTTACTTTTTCGATCGACAGGGTAGTGGGCCAGATGCTTAAATCCGTTTAGAAATTTTTATTCTGGGTTTCCTGATTTGAAGGATGTCAGTATTGTTTTATTAACTTTACCATGAAATTCCCATGAGTTTGCACTCACCAACAGAGATGATAATAACCACATGGGTATTCCATTTGACCATTAAAATCATAATTATTATCAAATGAAGAAGTATTTCGATTCGACGACAATTGTCAAAAATTAATTGTCAATTGTCAATTATCAATTATCAATTATCAATTAGAATATTATGCCGCTAATCCTCACCCGCGCCAATGTCATGTCGGTTTTAACCATGAAAGACTGCATGACCGTTGTTGAAAAAGCCTTCCTCGAACTGGTCAATGGTACGGCCGAACTTCCCTTGAGAACCGCGATCAAGCCTCCCGATGGCATATCCTTATACATGCCGGCTTATCTAAGGGAAAGCGGGGCACTGGCCTGTAAGATCGTAACGGTTTATAAGAACAACCCGTCTAAGTATAACATTCCCACCACTATAGGTACGGTCTTGTTACAGGATCCCGACAACGGAAAGGTGATCTGTATCATGGACGGGGGATACCTGACGGCTGTCCGCACCGGTGCCGTCAGCGGTATTGCCACCCAATATCTGGCAAGGAAAAGTCCTTCTATGACAGCCGGGATATTCGGGGCCGGGGTCCAGGCAAAAATGCAGCTTTGGGCTATGGCTGAGGCAAGACCGCTGGTAAAAGCCATGGTTTATGACATTTATCCTGAATCTGCACTGAAGTTCAGTACCGAAATGGAAGCCAAGCTGGGCATTCAGGTTGAGGTTTCTTCTAACCCTGAAGCCCTTCTTGCCTGTGATATCCTCTGCCTTGCTACTTCTTCCGCCTCACCGCTGTTTGATGGGAAGCTGGTAAAACCGGGGACTCATATTAACGGCATCGGCAGTCATACACCCAATGCCAGGGAAATGGACACAGCGTTAGTGAAACGATCGAAATTTGTGGGAGACTCCCGCCAGGCCTGTTTTGCAGAAGCCGGCGACATTATCATTCCCGTCAGTGAAGGGGCCATCACCGATCAGCACTATTATGCCGACCTGGGGGAAATTATCAAAGGAATCAAAGCAGCCAGGGTAGGGGCGGAGGAGATCACCATCTTCAAATCCAACGGATTGGCTATCCAGGACGTAGCCACAGCCAAACTGGTATATGAAAAAGCCCTCGCCGCCGGCATCGGCCAGACAATCGAAATTTAATTGTCAATTATCAATTGTCAATTGAATCAGTGTCTGATAACAAATTCGTGGTATCCGGCCAACGGTCCCTTCTTGATATCAACCTTCTGAATAACAGCGTTTTTTGGGCCTTCATGGCACCATTTTATAAAATGGCGTAAGTTGTCTTCGTCTCCTTCGGCTTCTATATAAACCGTTCCGTCGCTTTCATTTCGAATAAATCCCCTCAGATTGGATCGTATCGCTTCCAGATTGGCATGAAACCTGAATCCTATCTTCTGAACCTGACCTGTGACTATGATGGTATAGTGTGATGTCATGCTGAGTTCATTTAAAAATTTGCCAGACGGAATATGTTATAATACAATGATAAACAACTCATCAACCCATTTGTTTAACCCAAAGTACCCATAACCTCCATAACCTCCATAACCTCCATAACCTTTTAAAAGATCTTCGGATACCCCAACGGATTCACCTCATGCATCAGGTTATACACCGTTTCAAAAACATCCTCCGCGTTGGGGTTGGAAAAATAATCCCCGTCAGTAGTATAGGCAGGCCGATGCTCCCTGGCGGTGATGGTTTTCGGCTCGGCATCCAGTTGAAAATAGCCTTTCTGCTCCTCCAACACCTTCTGCATCATATACGCAGTGGCGCCTCCGGGAACATCTTCATCAAAAAATACGATCTTGTTAGTCTTTTTCAGGGATTCAACAATAGAATGATTGATATCAAAGGGTAACAGAGTTTGCACATCGATCAGTTCAACGGAAATGCCGAAGTCATTCAGCTGGTTCACAGCATCAGCAGCAATCCTGACGCAGGAGCCATAGGTTATCAGCGTCACATCTGTCCCTTTCGTTATCACTTCGGGCATTCCAAGCGGAACACGGTAATGTCCGGGGTTTGACGGTCTCTTCTCCCTGAGCCTGTAACCATTCAAAGGTTCAATGATCAGCCCGGGCTCGTCGGAAGCCAGTAAGGTGTTATAAAACCCTGCTGCCAGGGTCATATTTCTTGGAACACATACATACATACCCCGTAAGGAATTGATAACCATGCTCAACGGCGATCCTGAATGCCAGATCCCTTCCAGCCGGTGACCACGGGTACTGATGATCAGCGGCGCCTTTTGTCCTCCCTTTGTCCTGTATTGCAAGGTCGAAAGATCATCACTCAGCACCTGTAATCCATATAAGAGATAATCGAAGTACTGTATCTCGGCTATTGGGCGTAATCCCCTCATTGCCAAGCCAATAGCTTGCCCGATAATAGTTGCTTCCCGTATCCCGGTGTCAAAGATGCGGACTTCTCCATGCTTTGACTGTAAGCCTTCCAAGGTTTGGTTTACTCCGCCGATCTTACCCACATCCTCGCCAAAAACCAGCGTCAGCGGGTTATTTGATAAGATTGCGTCAAAATTCTCCTTTAAGATTTCCCTTCCGGGGATCTGTGCAGAAGATGCCTCATATTCCGGTTTCACCTCCTCAACCTCCATGGCTGAATTAGCCGACTGACTGTAAAGATGTGAGCTATATCTTTCATGCCCTTCCTCCATTTCCTTGTTTAACCAGTTTGTTACATTGATTTTCAATGAGTTGGCCGGATTTGAACAGGAATTGCAGATGAGTCGGAGGATGCGGCTGGCACTTGAGGCAATATCCTTGCGGATGGGCTCTGATAGTCGGTTGAGGTCTTCCTTTATCAGGTCGATCTTGCTGGTCTTGGCACAATTACAAGTGGATATATCAACGAGATTGATGAATTCGTCCCTTTTATTCTTTAGGGGGTCTATATAATTGTTCCAGGCCTGAGTACGGGCTTGTTTTGCCGTTTCAATCGACTCATTATCAATGATTTCCAGCTCTTCCGTGGTGGCCAGTTTTGCTGAAATGATCCAATTCTTCATCTGTCTGAGGCAGTCAAATTCCTTTTCCCATTCCAGCCTTTCAGGTGATTTGTATCTTTCATGACTGCCGGAAGTTGAGTGTCCCTGTGGCTGCGTTAGTTCTGTAATATGAAAGATCACCGGGACATGGTTTTTCCGGCAGTACGCAATACCTTCCTCATAAACATCGCATAAAGCAGTGTAATCCCAGCCTTTAGACTTGAACATACGAAATCCGGGACCGTCTTCATTTTCTTCAAAACCCTGGAGAATAAGGGAGATATTTTTCTTAGTGGTCTGGTAATCAATAGGTACCGATATTCCATAACCATCGTCCCAGATGGAAACAGCCATGGGAACCTGTAATACGCCGGCCGCATTGATGGTTTCCCAGAAGATGCCTTCGGAAGTTGAGGAATCGCCTATCGTACCAAAGGCAACTTCATCACCATTGTTGGAAAAACCTGTAAACGATTGGAGATCCGGGTTTTCACGGAATATTTTTGAAGCCAGCGCCAGACCAAGCAGGCGGGGCATCTGACCGGCAGTGGGAGAGATGTCGGCGGAGGAATTTTTCTGTGAGACAAGATCCTTCCATTTCCCGGTTTCGTCGAGACTTCGTGTGGCAAAATGGTTGTTCATCAATCGACCTCCGTTACCGGGGTTATCAGTCAAATCGGTGTCTCCGTATAGCTGGGCAAAAAATTCTTCAAGCGTAAACAAACCTGCGGCCATCATAAAGGTCTGGTCCCGGTAATATCCTGAACGCCAGTCCCCTTCCCTGAATACCCTGGCCATTGCAAGTTGTGGTACCTCTTTGCCGTCACCGAAGATCCCGAACTTTGCTTTACCCGTCAACACTTCCTTACGGCCAAGTAGACTAAGCTGCCTGGATTCTTGCCCTGTCCTGTAGTCCCTCAACACTTCATCCCTGGTCAGTTTTCTTCCTCCCGGGGTAATAAAACTTTTGTTAACCTTCATAGATTATTCAACTCTATCTTTCAAAGGTAAACAACTTTGTGGTCAAAAGGTTATAGGGGCTAAGGTACTATCCGGATAGTAATTTTTTCTTTAATGAGAGGTCTTAATCCCGGATGACATCTCAGGTGAGTTATTTGGATGACATCTCAAGCGGGGTATTTGGATGACATCTCAGACGAGTTATTTAGATGACATCCCAAACGAAGTATTTGGATGACATCTCAAGCGGGGTTTTTGGATGACATCCCAATAGGGGTTTTTAGATGACATCTCAAACGGGTTATTTAGATGACATCCCAAACGGGGCTTTTAGATGACATCCCAAACTGGGTATTTGGATGACATCCCATGTATAAGTGTATTTACAATGAAAGGGGCGAACATCAGCCCGCCCCTTTCACTACAAGAAAATGAACTTTATAGTTTGACGTTGGTGCTGTCGGCACCGTATGTCCTGGAGGGATTGATCTCCTTTAACCCGTTTTCCGTCATTATCCACTTCTTTCCCCACAGGTCCGGAGAAGTATATTGATCATTATGTTCAAAGAAAATCCTTGTGGAAGGCTTCATCTTCAGGGTTTTATTGGCTGGGACTTTCAGGACCAGCTTCACCTCCTGCCCCCTGATCTTATCATTCAATGGCATATTATAATACGGACTTAACTGCAATGAACTATCCGTTTCATAAAACATGTAACTGATATTCCTTGCTCTTGCCCTTGCTTTTTCATAATTCTCACCCTTGGCAATTGTAAATACCGCGAGGCTGAAGCTGTCATTATCCGACTTTACTACCTCAAGGAAAGGGATGCCAAAGAAAAACGTGGTATCACCCCTGGAAACCAGGTTCCAGTTCCCGATCATGAAGTGATCCTCCATGTCTGAAACATCAGGATACCCAGTTTCGTTCCGGGTATCCACCACCAGAATATTACCTTTAGGTTGTTTCAGTGTAGTAATGGATTGATTGACAAATTTTTGTGAGAAACTCTTAAAGACCTGCAGCCCGACAATACTGCAGATGACTAGCCCGGCCAGCAACAGTGAAAAAGCAGGAATTCCAATGAAACGGGAACGTGATTTGAATTTAAAGATAAGACGTATCCCCATGTAAATCAACATAATAAGGGGAATTCCAATCACCAGTATCAATCCGACTATCGCCAGGGATTGTTCACGGGAATCCAAAAATAACCGCATTATAGCCGGAACCGAGAAGGTGGATATGCCGAATGATGAGATGTATATTTCGTGGCCGCTGTCGATAAAGGAGATCAGGAACCCGATAAGTAAAAACACACCGATGGTTATAAAAAGCAAGCCGAAAAAGACCACTATGATCTTGAATATCATAGAGATAACCTGTATAAAAACCTGTAATAGTTTTTCGAAGACATTGTTTCCACGGCTTCGGTTCTTATGGTAAACACCCCTGGCTTCATCTTTTATATCACTGAACTTCTCCTTAATACCCTCGAACTCTTCCTTAATGGATTTCTCGATGTTTGAAACCGTCACCTTTTCACCCCTCATTTCCAGCTTTTCTGCCGTGGTCCGGGCTTCCGGGACCAGCACCCACAACAGGATATAGGCGATGATCCCGGCTCCGAAACCTAACAGGGTAACAGCCACAAAAGTCAGCCGTATCCAGAGCGGGTCAACATGGAAGTAAGCACCCAGGCCGCTGCATACCCCGCCGATAATCTTGTTGTCACCGTCCCTGTATATTCGCTTGGGCCTGTCGTGGTGTCTCCCTGAAGGCTGAGACGCATCATCTCCCCAGTCTGATGGCTGACCCATCACACTGATCACATGTTCAACATCCTCTATGACAACGACTTGCTTCTCATCGGTAAGCCTCAACTGAATCATTTCTGCGATCCTGCTTTCGATATCGGAGAGAATTTCTTCCCGGCCTTCCATATGAGTAAAATGACGTTTCAGCGTATCAAGGTATGACGAAAGCTTTTCATAGGCATCTTCATCCATGTGGAAGATGACCCCGGCAATGTTCACATTAAAGTTCTTTTTCATTTGCTATTATATTATGGTGTGTTTGAGGGTTAACGATCATATCGACTGATTCAACGAGTTCGTTCCAGGTTTTCACCAGTTCATCAAGGTAGGAGCTCCCCAGGGGGGTTAATTGGTAATACTTTCGAGGTGGGCCCGAACGCGATTCTTCCCATCGGTAGGTGAGAAGACCATCGTTCTTTAACCGGGTCAGCAAGGGATACAATGTCCCTTCAACCACGATCAGCCGGGATTCTTTCA
>JAPLDE010000148.1:0-12420 GCA_026391855.1 Bacteroidota bacterium
TTAACTATTGTAGCCCCTATGATGGTAGGATTCTGTAAAGTACTGCTGAAACTGTTCGGTCCGCTCCAAAGGTATGAGGTGCCTCCTGAAGCCGAAAAGATAAGATCATTTCCGGAACAGATGGGGGCATTGCTGCTGGCGGAGGCAGGGGGTAAAGGATTAACCACAATCGTTTTTGAAGCCGTCTTGGTACATCCCTGGGCGCTGGTTACGGTTACCGTATAAGTGCCGCTGGCGGCAGAGGTGATATTCGGAATACTCGGGTTCTGCACTATAGAGGTGAAACTGTTGGGACCCGACCAGGAATAGGAAACACCACCACTCGATGTCAGGTTTTCAGTGCCTGCGACACAAACAGGGGTATTACCATCGGCAGTAGCAGGCGGTAAGGCATTCACGGTGACGGTAACAGTGGCTGTAGCCGTGTTTTGAGGGGCTCCGACATCGGTAACGATTACTGAATAGGTCGTCGTTGTGGTTGGTGAGGCAACTGGATTAAATATGGTGCCGGAGGATAGTGTGGCTGCCGGACTCCATAAATAACTATAATTGCCTGACCCATTGACAGCTGTTACAGAAAGTTGAGAGGTTGTCCCGGAACAAATAGTGGTGGGTGTGGCGGATATCGAACCGATAGATACGGGTAATCCTGAAATACTAATAGTCATCTGGTCCGGAAGACTGACACACAAGGTTACGGCATTGGTAACCACAAGGGTATAGGTCTGTGCTGCGGTTAAGATTACTGTTGTGGGATTTTGAATGTTGCCGATATTTCCCTGCAGCATGTTGGTGGGAGTCCACGACCAGTTGTAAGTCGTTCCGCCCGTTGCTGAAGCATTCATGGTATAGGTATACCCTGTAAGGATGTTCGCATCGGGACCTGCCTCGGCTGTCGGCCTGGGGTTTACAGTTACGGCTAAGGGAGTGTTGGTCGTATACTGGCTTCCGCAGGTATTCTGGCCGCTGACGCTGATCGTACCGCTGGTCGCTCCGGTTACAGTAACGGTAATGGAATTGGTGCTGGTTGGAGTGGTGCCTGTGAAACTGGCAGGCAACGTCCAGTTGTAGGAGGTCGCACCCACGATTCCTGTAACAGTGTATGTCTGGGTCGTTCCCTGGCATACCGGGCTGTTTCCTGAAATAGTACCCGTACCTGAAGGTAATGGATTAACAGTGATTGCTTTAGAATTGGAGGAGGTGTTTCCGCAGGCATCGTTGGCGGTAACGGAAATATTTCCACTGGTAGCAGTATTTCCGTAAGTCACTGTTATTGAATTTGTTCCTGTTCCATTGGTGATGGTCACATTGGGCGGTACGGCCCAGGTGTAACCGGTGGCATTGGTAACGGCCGTGATGGAGTAGGTGCCGTTTTGGCCGGCACAAACAGGTGATGGCCCTGAAATTGTTCCTGCCGTACCCAGTGTCAGCTTCGTAATGGTCCCGTTATTGAATACCACGGAAATAGGATTCCCTATATCGTCGGTGATCTCCGATTTTGTCGGATTGCTCAGGTTGAAGGTCAGCGATGAGACAGGGGCCGCCGCTGTGGTATAAGTGAACCTTATCTTGAAAATAGTGTCGTTCGGGATGTTCACCTGGTGCGCCAGGTTACTGAACCACAGAAACCCAACCTGCGTGGTTGGTGTTGTCATACCGTTACTGACAACAAAACCGTGATTACTCAACAAGGTATCAATACCAACAACTCCAACATATGTTAAACCGGCTGGAGGATAGGTGATAAACAGGCTGATAGCTCCCACATTGGTAATGTTGGTGGCAATAATGGGAACATCAATGGTTACACCGGCACTGTTACAACAGGAAGAAATACTTCCTATGCTTATCGTCTGTGCCAAGCTGTTTCCTGCAACGATGACGGCAACAAGAAACAAAAATACCGATTTCTTCATTTTAGTAATATTATTGGAGTTTCTTTATATCTGTATAGATTTCATTCATGCAATACTCTGATATTTAAAGGTTTGGTTTAACCTTCATTGTCAAATACTTAAATTAAGTCTCTCTTTTGGGATCAAAATTATCGATGATTTTGGTTGTTCATGTTTAATCTTTGATCACCATGGGTTTGCTCTGCAGGAAATGGTCATTCTTTCCCTGTACTTCAAGTTTATATAAATAGATCCCCGGTACGTATCCATTCCCGTCAAAGGTGGAAGTATACTTACCGGCTGCCTGTTTCTCATTCACGATCACTTTGATCTCTTCTCCCAATAAATTGAGAATGCATAATTTTACCTGTCCTTCTGTCGGAAGATAGTAATCAATTTCTGTCCGGTGGCTGAAAGGATTGGGATGATTGGTGCCAAGATAGAAGTGATCAGGTATGGATAAATCCGGGTTACCTGAATTCATCCTGACATCAGGGATCGTTAATCTGGTGTCAACCAGGGCTTTACCATCAGAACCAGCCAATTCTGTTGCCGGGTCCAGTTTGAATGGTAATAAGCTGCTGTTGTCCGATCCGTTCCTCATCCTCATTGTCAGGGTAAACAAGGCTTCATCCTTTGAAAACTCAACCGCCTGCAAACCGTACCAGGCTATCCTGATCTGTCCGTCTATAACATTGTAAATGAATCCATTGAGTCTTGATTTAATCTGAAGGACCTCCATATCATCTTCGGGATAATTCAAAGCAAACGAAAAGGCATTCATCGTTATGGACGACTTTGCCCGTATAGGCAGATCAAAAACATCAAGCTCCGATACTTTTATTGATCCCTGTTTTTCAAGGAATACCGTCGGTTTGATCTTTACTCCTGTAGGAAGATAGGACCCGTTCACATCTCCGGCACAAATGGCGAAAAAGCTCCGGGTCACCTCCCCGCTGGATACCACTGCCGCCGGAATGGTTTCAAACTGCCAGTCTGCAATGCTGAAGGAAGGAATTAATCCAACAAACCTTCTCATGATGATAAGGGCATCAGTTGCATTCAGGGCACCGTTGTTATTCACATCTGCGGCCTTGGTACGTAAAGCTGACAGCGTTATCTGTCCAACCGCTGTCTGGGCGACCATCAGGGCATCGCTGGCATTCACTGCTGTACCTGCCCAGGGTATGGTAGTCCTGGCCGAAAGGTTGTAGGTGCCGCCCGTCAGACAACGGAACCAGTAATCTCCAACACCAATCTGTGTCAGGGTCGAATCAATGACAACATTGCTGCTGGTCTTCCGGATCACCCAGACATTACCCAGGGGAGTAAGAAAGGAATTATCGTATTTCACGAGTCCGGTAATCCTGGGAAAAACACTTACCTGTATGGTTTTTGTCGTGGTGTTCTGGCAGGTGGTGTAAGTATCAGTAAAGGTATATACGATGTTATGTGTCCCGACACCGGCTGCCTGGGGATTGAAAACCCCGTTGGTTATATATGCATTTCCCGAATAAGTTCCTCCTGACGGTGAGCCACCGGTCAGTATCAGCGCATTGTTTTCAGAACAGGCTGTCGGGAAGTTGTTTAAAGTGACCGTCGGTAAAATGTTAACGGTAACAGGGAAAGTCAGTGCAACCCCGTCTCCGCATGAATTGTGTCCTTTAACGGTGATATTTCCTGAAGAAGCCGTTGAAGGGAAGTTTAAAGTGTTGGTAAAGCCTGTTGTGGAAGAAGAACCGGTCACGTTCGGAGGGAAGGTCGTCCACGAATAGGAGGTGGCATTGGGAATTGCCGTTATCGTGTAATTCACGTTGGAAGTGTTCTTGCATACTGAACTGGGACCGCTCAGGGTCAGGGCTGCAGAAGGTAAGGGAGAAATTGTGATAGGCAGCGTAAAACTGACACCGCCATTACAACTGTTCTTGCCGTTAACAGTGATGTTCCCGCTGGTTGCTGTTGTTGAATAACTTACAGATATTGTATTGGTTACACTCGATCCGGTGGCTCCCGGCGGTAAAGACCACTCGTAAGAAGTGGAGTTGGAGATCACTGGTGTTGAATAAAAATAGGATAACCCCTGGCATGGGATTTGGTTCCCGGATATCGAAACGGCCGGTCCGGGTAATGGACTGATAAGAATAACCTGTGATGCCGTTGGCCCGTCTCCGCAGGCATTATGCCCTTTAACACTCAGGGTGCCAGTAGAAGCATTTGTGGCAACATTTACGGTTATTCCCGTTCCACCTCCGGTAGTGGAGGCAAGGGTCCAGCCATTCCCGGTATTTGGCATCGTCCAGATATATGTATCGGCATCTGCAATAGCACTAATGGAATAGGGCACTCCCTGGGCTCCCTGACATACAGTGGTTATTCCCGAAATGGCGCCCGGTGTGGCAGGTAAGGGGTTAACTACAATGGGAAGGGTGGATGTCGCCCCGTCGCCACATATATTGTGGCCTCTTACGGTTATATTCCCGGATACCGACCCTGGCGGAAAGGTTACCGGAATTGTGGTCGTTAAACTGCTGCCTGTTGCCCCGCTGGGTAAAGTCCAGATATAAGTGGTCGCATTGGGAATACCTGTTATTGAATAATTTACAACATTGGTACCCTGGCAAATGGGCGTATTTCCTGAAATAGTACCGGCTGCATCAGGATAAGGGTTTATGCTGATGGTTACTGACGGGCTCATCGTGGTCGGACAGGTTTCATAACCGGTATAACGGGCTGTGACTGTGTAGGTCCCGGCTGTTGTCTGGTTGCCGAATGCAAGGGCCGATCCGGTGCCGACAAGGGTTGTCACCGGTGTCCCGTTCAGGTTCAGGGCGTAATCAACACCCGTCTGCGAACCACTGACACCAACCGGCTGGCCTATACCACCCGTACAATAGGAACCGCCTCCTGTCACTGTGAAAAGGGTAAGCACCGGGTCAGCAATAAGATCAACCCATCCGTCCATCCATTTAGCACATCCTGTAGTCGGGTTCTGAGCCAGGACCCTGTATTGACCGGGTGTGGTAAACAAACCGAAGGTGTAACCAAATCCGTTACCGGGCCAGTTGATATGGGGAGCAACGGTATTTCCGTCACGGTAAAGGGTGTAATTGATACCTATCTGGGTTGCATCCAGCCCTACCGAGGTTCCGTTGCTTCCGGAACAGAAGTGACCTGCCGCAGGATTAAGCGTGATCACATTGTGCGACTGGGGTAGCGCATTCACCGAAACAGTGGAATTGTTAAAGACACTGGAAATAACATTGCCCGGTGGTGCGTTGCAATTTGAGATCAGACAGGTAGGAGCGCCTACCCAGGTGAGAGGACTGTTAGCGAACAACTGGGAGGAAACAAATTTCAGATTAACTAATAAGGAAGTACCCGTTATTGTCCTGGGTGTTAAAGTAGTATATGAAAGAAAGACACTGCTACCGGAAGAGTTAATCATGAAATTTCCAGTATCTGGTAAAAAGACAGGGTTCTTGTTACTGTATTTTGCAAAACTCATTAACGTGTTATTAAAATTCAAAACAAGTGATAACGAACACACCTGTTTAAAGTTGGTCACCATTATCGGAACAATGATCGTATCTCCTGAACAGGCCTTTATCTGCGGAATATTTACATAAATAGGGGGCAAATTCACTGTCATGGTCACTGCATTTGTATAAATGGGCTCACATAAACCGAATACTTTGCACCGGTATTGATACCCCGTCATGGTGACGAGAAGGGGCTTTATCTTTAATATCCGCGTCGTCGCTCCAAGATAAACGGCATTGGTAAAGGTCCCGTTGGTAATGTTGGTCCATGAACCGCTGGGAGATTTCTCCTGCCACTGGTAACCGATGGGTGCTCCTCCATAAGTCACAGCCATCGTGGTAATGGTCGCTGTATCACCCGTAAAAACAGCTGGCGGGGTAACCGGCTGAGAGGTGATGATAGGCCCCCCGTTCAGCACAAACCCATTGGTAAACTGGGCTTCAAACGTGGTGATCTGTTCCCCTATCTGGGTGCTGTACTGACAGGCACCGTTGGTCCAGGTTTCCCATTGAAGCTTGCTCGTATCGCAATGTACTTTGAATTTCAGGGTAAACAGTATCCCGTTATCCGGAATAGAAATTACTGTGTTGGAATTGAAATATGCTAAAGCAAACGTACTTAGGGTCGGCGTTGGATAATTTGCAATATTATTTGTTACGAGAAATCCATTCAGGAGGGCCGGATTAATGTTTGTGACTCCGTCATATTCAAGAGCAGTATTTTTATATTCAAGGTGAAGGGATACAGAGTTTATTGAATCAAAATTAGAGACATATATAGGAATCTGTATTTGTGGGTATGGGGTGGCACAGGGACAGGAATAAGTGGTGTCTATCCAGGTCTTCACCAGCCGGATGACAGATAACAATGCCCCGTTCAAAGCAGGAGGAGTGTTTTGGTTTGAATAAATGGTGGAACCGCAACCAGTCAGCTTACAACGGTAACGATAACCATTCATGAGGAGAGTTGGAACCAGAATTGTTAAAGAGTCAGTAATAACTCCCTGATAAACAGCATTATCTGTAAGATCTGACCAGGATAAGGCATTGTTTGTGCTGATCTGCCATTGAAAGTTCGGCAATCCTGAGGCAACAACTTTGAAACCCGTCGGGTGGTTAACTATCGCCAGTTCATCGTTGGGTTGGCTGATAATGGTGGGTGTTCCATTAGTCACTGAGCCGTTGCTGTAATGCGAAGGATAAATAACGCCTCCTGAACCCGTAAAAACGCAGTGATTGGAAACCAGTGTATCAAAGATCAGGGTGCTGTTATTGGTATAACCAAACGATAAATTACATATTACTCCGTCGGCAATAGTAACAGGCGAAGTGCCAACCCATTGCATGACAACCTGACCTGGTGTGTATGTAACTGTAAATGCGCCGTTTAGTAAAGGGGTTACCCCATTATAAGTTAAATAGTTAATATTTGATGTGTTATAATTAATTGTGAGATTAAAACCTGTACCCAATGTCAGGTTCTGGACCCTGACAGGCACCAGGGCAGATCCTCCGGGGCAGGCATAACTGGTAACCGCCTTCGCTATGATAGGTGGACCGACACTCAACGTAACCGTATCCGTGATGGCTTCGGGTTGACACATCCCTGTTACCACACATCGGTATTTATAACCGTTCATGCTTTGTACACAATTGGTTACCAGAAGGTTATTCGTAGTTACATTGGAGTAGGGGGGAGTCGCAGAAAGGCTGTTGAAGGTCTGCCCCCCGTCTATACTTAGCTGCCACTGGTAGGTTATGTTTCCTCCTGAACCTACCATGCCGAAGGTGACATTCCCTCCTACAGGCGTCGCCTGACTGATCGGTTGTTGATATATCGAAGGTTTTGGAATGATCTGTACGATATTGTTTTTGTTGTTGTTGTTCAGAAACTGATCCTGCTGCCCGTTGGGATTGCTGGCTTGTACACTGATGAGCGTGTTCCCGGGTGAAAACGCAAGAGTGCCTAAGGTAATGGTAGTGGTGGTCCCTGATGCCAGTACCCCGGTCCAGTTATAGGTGGTCGTAGAGCCGCCGTTTACGCTCCAGGTTACTGTAGCAGAAGTAAGTGTCTGAATTCCTGCATTTAACAGTCTGGCTCTCAACTGCCAGGTCCCTTCACAACTCATGTTGGGTGGACTGGTGATGGAATCAACGGCAATATCATAATTGAAATTGGTTGTATAGTTTACAATCAGATAAGGCTTAGTATTGATCTGGGCCTGCCCATCTACCCACATCCAGTAAGGGTCACCTTCATACTCATGAAACCCGAGGGCAAACCAGCCTGAAGCCAGGGCGCCTGCAAGGTCGGTATTAACAGTTCCTCCCAATAACCTGGTATTCCAACCCGCATTGGGAGAAGTAACATTAAAATTGACAGGATCGCTTGTTACCCTCCGTATGTAATAGTAGGGATAATTCATAGATGTGACCATATATTTCACAGTCACGCTGTTTATGGTTGAACCTACCGGGATGCCGGAAATGTCAAATTTCATCCAACCCCGGTCACCATTAGCACCAACGATATGTATCAGACTGGATTGGTATTTTATATAAGAGTTGTTTACAGTCCCCGACCAAAAATCGATCTGCTGAGGATAACAATTGATCGTGGCCCCCTTAACTGGAATCTGTAATGCGGAAATCAACACCATGGCGATGACTGAAAAACGCCAAATCATGCTCCCTGTCCTTCTCTTTCCTTTAATTCTGTAATTCTCAGATTTCATACGCTCTCCTTTGTTTTAAGCTACCTTTGCAAACTAGCAAAGGTAAAGAAAAAAATAATACTCAACGCTTACAAGTAAGACACTTACCCAAATTGATTAGTTGCCAGCCGGTAAGGCAAACTGACAAAATTTAAGTAAATCTTTACTGAATTGGAAAGAAAAACAGCTGGAAGGGAAAATTACAACCCACTGGCCAGAATATCAGCCAGATGCATAACCTTAATCGGGAGCTTGTGCTTCCTGATATAGGCATCCTGGTGCATCAGGCACGACAAGTCGGTCGATACGATATACTCCGCACTGGTTTTTAAGGCATTATCAACTTTTTGCTCTGCCATAGCAGTAGAAATGGGTTCGTTCTTTACGGAAAAGGTCCCGCCAAAACCGCAACATACTTCGTTGTCCTTCATTTCCACAAGGGTTAATCCCTTTACATGCTCAAGCAACACCCTGGGTTCTTCCTTAATCCCATATTCCCGCAAGGCGGCACACGAATCATGATAGGTCACCACTGCCTCAAAAGTCGACCCTGTATCCGTAACCTTCAGAATATTGACAAGGAAATCGGAAAATTCATAGATATTCCGCCTTACCTGCTTGTATTCGTTGTGAAGGGCTGTATTATGAAATAACTTGGGAAAGTAGTTCCTCACATAACCCACACAGGATGCCGAAGGGCCTACAATAGGCCTGTCATTGGGAAAATCCTTGATGAACTTTTCACCGATCGCCTTGGCTTCATCCCAGAATCCGCTGTTGAACGACATCTGCCCGCAACAGGTCTGGTTCGGATTGTAATGAACACCTACACCAAACTTTTCCAACACCCTGATCATGTTGAACCCCGTTTCAGGATACAACTGGTCAACAAAACATGGGATAAACAAATCTACTATCATCTGCTCCGGGTCTTACAATGTCTTTTCTGGCTGTTAAACGATACAAACCTACATGAATTATTCAAACTTTACAAACATCATCCTGCGATTGACCACTTGTGACTTTTTCTATTTCAAATCCTGCAGAAAGAAGATCATTCCAGAATCGGGGATAGGATTTGGTTACTACGGACGGATTTTTAATGAATATTTCTCCTTTTTTGATCGCGATCGGGGCAAAGGCCATAGCTATCCGGTGGTCCTCCATCGGATCAACCACAGGCAGTTTATCTTCTTCATTCCTCTTGTTATTAATGACGAGCGAATCACTTTCTATGGTTACTTCGAAACCACAGTTGATCAGCCCGTCTGTTACGGAGGAAATCCTGTCAGACTCTTTGATCCTCAGGTTCCGTAACCCTTTCAGCACCCCCTGCTGCTGGTTGACGGCCATGGAGACAGCCATGGCCGGCATCAGGTCCGGATGATGCCGTAAATCAAATTCAGGGAATTCAGTTGGAAAGGGTTTGTGTTTTAATCTCACTCCATCCTCCTCATAAATTGTTTCTACCCCCAGCCATTGGTAAAACAGGGCCAGCTGGCTGTCTCCCTGAAAACTGGCCTCCCTGAGACCAACCAGCAATATATCTGCCTCTTCAACCATTGAGGCTATTTCATACCAGAAAGCAGCCGCGCTCCAGTCCGCTTCAACTTCCTGAGGCATTGTTGTATATGCCTGGTTATTAATAAGATAATTATCTCCAGTTCCGTCAATCTGGATTCCCTGCTGCTTCATTAACCCTATGGTCATGTCAACATAGGGCTGTGAAACTTGCTCCCCGGTGAGATGGAGGTGTAACCCGCTTCCCAGGGTTGGCCCCAGCATGAGTAAGGCCGATATATACTGGCTGCTAATCCCTGCAGATAAAGTGGTCTCATTACCGGTAAGCCGTTTCCCCCTGATCAACAGAGGCGGAAAACCTTCCATCCCTGTGTAAGTGATGTCTGCCCCCAAATTTCTGAGTGCATCGGTAAGGGCCCCGACCGGTCGCTGTTTCATCCGGTCTGTGCCAGTCAGCATCCATTGGCCTGGGATATTTGATAAATAGGCTGTCAGGAACCGGAATACGGTTCCGGCATGACCGCAATCCAGCCTTATCCCTGAACCATCCCCGGGAACGGAATCTCTGATCAGAAGCAACAGGCTTTCCATGATCCGTGTATCCTCGCAATCCGGTAACCCGGTAATCGCAAAAGGAGTCGGCGCCAGTTCCCTGATCAGCAATAAACGGTTGGCAATGCTCTTCGAACCGGGCAAACGGATGTTGGCTTTGACAGATGATCCCCTGAATATTACCCTGTAGATCATGTGACGTTTTAAGTAAAGGATTGAATATTAGAATGATGTAAGATATTCTGTTAACGAGGATGTTAGCTGTTCTCCGGATACTGCCTGGTCTGTTTCACCCTTCCCAATGGCGCTAAGCAGGGTGAACAGGATATTCCCTCCCCGGTTCTTCTTATCATGCCTCATAATGTCCGTCAGTTTTGGAATCTCCTCCAGGGTATAATGGATGGCTGGAAAATGACCGGCCATATATTCCCGGATATCCTCAAAAATATCCCTGGATAATAGTCCGGCTTTAACCGAAAGTATTGACTCACAGACAATTCCTGCCGCAACGGCATCCCCGTGCAGAAGCGCTCTTCCTTTCTCCAGGTACAGGGTTTCCAGTGCATGCCCCACCGTATGACCAAAATTCAGTATTTTACGTAATCCGGTTTCCCTGTAATCCCTCTCAACAACACTCATTTTCAACTCCGCCACCCTCCTGATCACCTCCCCGATCCCCGATCCCCGTTCCCCATTCCCCGTTCCCAGTTCCCCGATCCCCGATCCCTGTTCCCCATTCCCCGTTCCCCGTTCCCCGATCCCCGTTCCCCGTTCCCTGATCTCCCCCCACAACCCCTCATCCATCACCAACGCCATTTTCACCACCTCTCCCCATCCCGACCTGAACTGATCCCCGCCAAGCGTCTCTAAAAATCCCGGGTCAATGATCACTCCCTCTGCCTTCGAAAACAAACCAAGCTGATTCTTGTACCCGAAGAAATCAACGCCTGTCTTCCCGCCTATCGAGGCATCCACCTGGGCCAGAAGAGTGGTGGGGATGTGGAAAAACCTTATCCCCCGCTGGTAAACAGATGCCACAAACCCTCCCATATCACAGATAACCCCGCCACCCAGATTGATCAGTACTGATTGCCTGTCGGCCCCGGATGCCAGTAGCCTTGCCCATAAGGTCATCGCTGTCTCAAGGGTCTTGTATGATTCACCAGGCGGGATCTCTAAAACTTTATACCCGGCTGGTAATTTCATCCGTTGTATCAGCCTGGGAAGACAGTATTTACGTGTGTTCTCATCCAATAACACAAAAAGACCGGATCCACCTTTTTGCAGATCTGATATGGCAGTGACACACTCCCCCCATTTGTCATTCTCAATGAACCAGAACATTCATGTTATTTTTAAGGTTTACTTACAAAGATATCTTAATTGCCTCTTGCTTTGGCATTCTTCCTTCGTATTTTAGCGTTCTGGTGAGCCATCGCATGGCCGCACCCGATAAATAGTCGCGCAGAAAAGCCGGTCTGGATATCTGATAACCTTAACATTAATTATCATGATCTCTTTTGAGAATACAGAAATTGCCTTTAAATACAAGTCAGACAGGGATCTGAAACACAGCTTCCGTCTGTTCTCTGCTCTTGCACGGCCCTGGCTGGTAAAACTATCAAATACATTACTTAAACAGGCACTGAAACTGCATTTCCCGATTGGCTGGATTGTGAAACCAACGGTATATCGTCAATTTGTAGGGGGTGTCTCTATTAATGATTGTCTTCCTGTTGTCCGCCTCCTGGAAAAATACAGGGTTAAAGCCATACTCGATTACTCTGTGGAAGGAGGTGGTGGGGAAAAACAGATGGACCTTACGCTGGAGGAAACCCTCCGGACTGTCAGTAATGCAGCCAACGACCCGAATATCCCTTTCGCGGTTTTTAAACCGACTGCTTTCGGAGACCTGGAAAAGATAGCCGGGCTTGAACCGGGCCATCCTGATGCAGACCGTTATATCAGGCGGGTGGAAACGCTCTGCAGCGCTGCTGCCGCTGCCGGGGTCCCTGTCATGATTGATGCTGAAGATTCCTGGTACCAGGATTTCGTTGATGAAGTGGTTGCTTCAATGATGAAAAAACATAACCGGGAAAGGGCCATCGTGTTTAATACCCTGCAGATGTACCGGCAGGACCGGCTTGAGCACTTAACTGAAGCTATCGGTAAGGCCAGAAAACAAGGCTACTTTTACGG
>JAPLDE010000148.1:12439-28058 GCA_026391855.1 Bacteroidota bacterium
TTGTCAGGGGTGCCTATATGGAAAAAGAAAGGGCACGCGCGGCCCGGATGGGATACCCCTCACCCGTACATGCCGATAAATCTGCTACAGACCAGGCATTTAACAAAGCCTTATGGACATCGGTCGAAAATCTCGACATTACCACTGTATTTTGTGGTACCCATAATGAGGAATCCTGCCTGTACCTTGTGGAACTCATGAAACAGAAAAACCTCCCTGAAAATGATCAGCGGATATGGTTCTCTCAGCTGTATGGAATGAGCGATCATATCAGCTTCAACCTCGCAAACCATGGATATAATGTGGCAAAATACATTCCTTACGGCCCGGTAAGTGCTGTAATGCCTTACCTTTTCCGGCGGGCAGAAGAAAATACATCCGTTGCCGGTCAAACCTCCAGGGAGTTAAAACTGGCTTCGCTGGAAATGAAAAGAAGAAAGTCAAAAGTGTAAAGTTTTGCCTAAAATCATTTACTTTTGTATAAAATTCTGCATTATGAAGACAAGATTATTGATCCTGGCAATCAGCCTTGTGACGGTTTTGTTAGCCTACAATTCCTGTAAAAAAGATAGCACGGAAAACCTCGACAAGCTGGTTGAGATCACAGTTTTTCCCGGCGATACTGTTATCCCCATTGGCAGTAGTCTGCAGTTTCATGCCATCGGGCTTTTTGACGACAGCACCCTGAAAGATATAACCGGTTCAGTTACCTGGAGCGCATCTCCAAAAGGGAAAGTGACCATCACCGGGGGAGGGCTTGCAACAGCCGTCGATACAGGCAAAACATACATAGTGGCAGCCGGTGGACCGGGTGTTGTCGGCGGCAGCATTTGCACGGCATCCAACTCAGCCACAACAGCCAGGGCACAGATTATTCAACTGTATGAAAGCGATTACCTGGGCAGCAACCTGAATAATTGTGGCTGGACCGGAAACGTGGCCGGTTGCGATGCCGGCGGAGTTTCCGCCAATGCACATACCCTCGTTGTGAAAAGAATTGACTATTTCAGGAAAATGGTCGGCCTTCCCGGCGATGTCAGCCTCGATGATACCAAAAATTCAAAATGCCAGAAAGCGGCCCTCATCATGAAAGCCAACAACGACCTGAGCCATTTTCCTCCAAATACATGGACATGCTGGACAGTGGAAGGGAACGATGCTGCCGGCAACTCCAACATCGCCCTGGGAATGCATTCTGTTAACGCTGTTACAGGGTATATGGATGATTTTGGCGCCAATAATACAGTAGTTGGCCACCGCAGATGGCTCATCTACTCAAAAGGTAAATATATGGGCGACGGATCCACCGATAACTCAAATGCCATCTGGGTAATGGGTAACAGCAGCAATCCCATGCCTTCCAATATGCCTGAATTTATTGCCTGGCCCCCGAAAGGATATGTCCCTGCTGAACTGCCCTTCGACCGCTGGTCTTTTGGTATCCCCGATGCCGATTTTTCTGCTGTTACCGTTACCATGAAAGACGGTGCCGGTCAGAATGTTACACTTACTGTCATCAGCAAAACCGATAATGGATACGGGGATAATACTGTCGTTTGGGAACCGGACGGTATCAATACCACCAGCGCCAACGATGTTAGTTATACAGTTACCATCAATAACGTGAAAGTGAGCACCCAGTCAAAAACATTCACCTATACCGTTACCCTGGTACAAACCTCCAAAACGAAATCCTCCGATTATATCGAGATGAAACGTCACCACCCCGAATGGCGCATCCTCTGACCGGTACACTGTTACACCGGTACACACTCCGTCACCTTCTAAAACGCTGCCATCAGCAGATCAATATCCTGGAAAGGTATTCCAAAATGCTCACCAATATAATTATGAGTAAGAATACCATTATACAGATACACTCCGTGTCGTAGTCCCGTATCCTCTTTCAACTGGCTTTCAACACCACCCAGCTCTGCCAGGTTGATAAGGATTGGCACGAAAAAGTTGCTGAGCGCATATGATGCAGTGTTAGGAACTTTTGACCCAATATTGGGTACACAGTAATGGGTTATATTATGCACCTGGTATACAGGATTGCTGTGGGAAGTAACTCTTGATGTCTCAAAACAACCGCCCTGGTCAATGCTTACATCAATAATAACTGAACCGGGTTTCATCTCTTTAATCATTTCCTCGGTTACCAGGCAGGGTGTCCTGCCCTCTTTGGCATGAACGGCGCCAATCATCACGTCTACCGTCTTCATCGCTTTCAGCAGGACTTTCGGCTGTATGATCGAGGTGAAAAGACGGGTGTTCAGGTTGGTCTGTAACCGCCTCAGCTTATAGATATTGTTGTCAAAAACCTTTACGGTGGCTCCCATCCCCATGGCAGCCCGGGCGGCTGATTCGCCCACTGTCCCTGCACCCAGGATAACGACTTCAGTGGGGGATATCCCCGGAAACCCGACTCAGGTACTCGGAAGCGATCAGCACCGCCGTACTTCCCGCAATCTCACTCATCGCCCTCACCAGCGGGAAACTCTTGGTCTTGTCTTTAATGTGTTCAAAGGCAATGGCAGTGATCTTTTTGCCCATCATAAGCCGGAAATACTCCTCATGCTGGGTTCCCAGCTGAAGACTCGAGATCAGCGTCTGTCTGCCTTTCATCAAAGAAATTTCCTGGTTGGATGGCGGGGCTACCTTTAATACAAGGTCAGCCCGGAAAACCTCTGCTGCCTCATAAACGATCTCAGCTCCGGCTTCAACATATTCAAGGTCCGGAAACTTGGCCGAAAAACCCGCCCCGGCTTCAAATATTACCCGGTGCCCGTTCAGTGTCAGTACACTCACCGCTTCCGGTGCCAGCGCAACCCGCTTCTCCTCCAGTTGCGTCTCTTTCGGTACTCCGATAACCAGCTGGCTTTTCTTACGGCCTACTTCAAGCATCTCTTCCTTCGGCATAAGCTGCCCGGAAGGACTCATGTTAAATAATTGTGGATTGTTGCCCATACCCAAAGGTACAATAAAATCTCCGGGGAGCTAAAACCGTATGATCCTTTCTGCCCCGTTACCCGATTCTTTTATCTCCACATATACGCAATTCTCCGGTAAAAGTTCAGCAATATTCTCCGGCCATTCAATAAAACAATACCGGGTACTGAAAAAATAATGCTCATATCCAATATCCATTGCTTCTGCGATGTTGTTAATCCTATAGAAATCAAAATGATACACAGGCTCTCCCTCCGAAGTCCGGTATTCATTAACCAGCGAGAAAGTCGGACTGCTTACCGTATCAATAACCCCCAGGTACTTACAAATGGCCTGGATGAAGGTGGTCTTCCCGGCACCCATAGCCCCGTAAAAAGCAAAAACTCTCTGCTCCGGGTACGCCTTGATCAGTTGACCTGAAATTTCTCCCAACACACTGATATCATGACAGGTGATCTCCGTTTTCATTTGTTAATAATTTTGATTTCAATGGTCAGATGGAATATCCATTGATATCTGTCACGGTTGGTGTAAACTGTGTTTGTATGGATATTTCATTCCATTATTTGGCTGTCAGGCTGATAAAGGGGATCAGCACTTCTTCCATAGAAATACCCCCGTGCTGAAAAGTATTACGGTAATACTTAACGTAATAATTGAAATTATTGGGATAGGCAAAGAAATCGGTTGACCTGCAGAAAATATAGGAAGAACTGACATTCATCTTTGGAAGAAAAACATCCTGGGGATGAAGCACCTCAAAAACTTCCCTCCTGTCGTAGTCCAGGCTGCGACCGGTCTTGTATCGGAGGTTGGTGTTGGTGTTCCGGTCACCGATCACTTTTACGGGGTCCTGCACTCTCACCGATCCATGATCGGTGGTAATGATTACCTGGTATTTCTTTTCCGACAGGTACTTGAAGATATCATGCAAGGGGCTGTGCTCGAACCAGGAAGCGGTGATGCTCCGGTATGCGGCTTCATTCTCGGCCAGTTCCCGTATCACTTCCATTTCTGTCCGGGCATGGGATAACATATCCACAAAATTATAAACGATAACGTTGAGCAGGGTCCCGGTCAGGTTCGGCAGACTCTCTACCAGCTTCTTTCCGGCCGTCAGGTTCAGTACCTTGTTATAGGAGAACTTTATGTCCTTCCCGTACCTTTTCAGGTTCTCGCCCAGTAACTCGCCTTCAAATTGGTTCTTGGTCCCCTCATCTTCTTCATTGACCCAGTATTTCGGGTATTTCTTTTCAATCTCGGAGGGCAATAACCCTGCAAACAGGGCATTCCGGGCATATTGGGTCACGGTAGGCAGAATGCTGTAATACATTTCATCCTTCTCTACCCTGAAATATTGTTCAACAATGGGCTGTATGGCCTTCCATTGGTCATACCTCAGGTTGTCGATGAGGATCACATAAACTGGGTTGTCACTTTTCATGTAGGGAAAGATCTTTTCCTTGAAAAGGGTATGCGACAGAACCGGTTTCTTCTCGTTTTTCCCGTTTACCCATTCCGTGTAATTCCGCTCAATATATTTCGCAAAAACCTGGTTGGCCTCATTCTTTTGCATGGCCAGCACTTCCATCATGGAATCGTCTCCCGATTTGTCGAGTTCCAGTTCCCAGTAAACCAGCTTGCGGTAAACCTCCATCCAGTCCCCGTACGACAGATTCCCCGACATTTCCATCCCGATATTCCTGAACTCCTGCTGGTAGGCTGAAGTAGTCTTTTGACTGATGAGCTTCTTGTTTTCAAGGTTTTTCTTCAGACATAAAAGGATCTGGTTGGGATTCACCGGCTTGATCAGGTAATCGCTGATATTGCTGCCAATGGCATCCTCCATGATGGTTTCTTCCTCACTCTTGGTGATCATAATCACCGGCAGGTTGGGAAATTGGTTCTTTATCGACGATAAGGTCTCAATTCCTGATAGACCCGGCATGTTTTCATCCAGGAAAACAATGTCGAAGGGCTTGGTTTTAATAACATCCAGGGCCTCATCACCGCTGTTCGCCGTCGCTACCTCGTATCCCTTCTGCTCAAGAAAAATAATATGAGGCTTTAAAAGATCGATTTCATCGTCTGCCCATAAAATATTTACAACTGACATATAATTTGTGTGTTTATTTATTAAACAAATAAAGTAAATAAGAGTTCACCGGTGAAAAGAGTGTTGCAGCGAACAGTAATTTTCGGGTGTTCCGGGGGTGGAAAACGGATGACTACCCGCATTCCAAACGCCGGTTTTCCGGAAAAATTGAGTTACCCTGCTTATTCCTGTAAATCCTTTACCTTTGTCTTCCATAAAAGCCTGATCTGTTTTGAGTTCAAATAAAAGAAAAATAATCAATGACCCGGTATACGGTTTCATCCCGGTTCCTGATGATGTCTTGTTTGATATCATTGAGCACCGGTATTTTCAACGACTTCGCAGGATCAAACAGCTGGGATTAACCCACCTTGTTTACCCCGGTGCGCTTCATACCAGGTTCCACCATGCCCTGGGTGCCATGTACCTGGTAAAACAGGCAGCGGAAGTCCTGCGGTGGAAGGCCATTGAAATTTCACCCGGGGAAGAAAGAGGGGTGCTGCTGGCCATCCTTCTCCACGATATTGGCCACGGACCTTTTTCCCATGCCCTCGAAAACTGCCTGGTATTTGAAATGAGCCATGAAGACCTGTCAGTCCTCTTCATGGAACGATTGAATGAAGAATTCAACGGTTTACTGACCATGGCTATCGATATCTTCCTCAACCGCTATCCTAAAAAATTCCTGCACCAGCTGATTTCAGGACAACTGGATATGGACAGGATGGACTACCTGAAACGCGACAGCTTTTATACGGGTGTGTCCGAAGGGGTGATAAATTCCGACAGGCTTCTCAATATGCTCACCGTCGTAAACGATGAACTGGTCGTTGAAGCAAAGGGAATCTATTCTGTCGAAAAATTTATAGTGGCCAGGCGACTGATGTACTGGCAGGTATACCTGCACAAAACCGTACTGGCGGCTGAACAGATGCTGGTCCATACACTGAAAAGGGCCAAGATACTGGCTGAAAAGGGAATTCCAGTGTTCGCAACCCCATCCCTCAGTCTCTTCCTTGAAAACCGCTTTACCTTGAAGGATTTTATCAACCAGCCTTTTCTCCTCGATGAATTCGCCTTACTCGATGATTCCGATATCTCAGCTTCCATCAAGGTGTGGAGTAACCATCCCGACCCCATACTGTCGGAACTCAGCCGCTGCCTGGTCGAACGCCGCCTGTTTGCTATAGAGATCGGCTCCACACCGGTCAGTGAAGCACATTTTACCGGGATAAGCGAAAGAATAATGAAATTCAAAGAGATCAAAAAAGAAGACCTGCCCTTTTTCCTGTATAAGGGTGAAATCGCCAACAACGCCTATAATCCTTCGAATGATAAGATCAATATCCTGCAGAAAAACGGCACCCTCATGGATATCGCCGCTGAGACCTTCCAGCTGAACATAGCTTCCCTCTCTGAAATCGTTACCAATTTTTATTTATGCTACCCCAAGGAAATCCGATCAGACTAACCACACAACCACAATGGAATATGTTTCCTATTGTGTCCTACTGTGCCTATTGTGGTTATTTTCGTCACTGAATAAGTACAATAAAAAAATTACATAGCATCAAATAAATACAAACAAATGGAGTTTACCGCCGCACAAATAGCCAAAATCCTTAATGCCGAAATACAAGGAGACCCTGAAATCAAAGTCGACAGGCTGTCGAAGATCGAGGAAGGTGAACCGGGGTCCTTGTCATTCCTGGCAAACCCGAAATATACACCCTGTGTCTATACCACCCTGGCATCGGTTATCATTGTTAATAAAGACTTCGAGACGGAAAAGGAGATAAAACCTACCCTCCTCAGGGTTGATAATGCTTACGCCGCATTTTCCACCCTTCTTGAGTTCTATAACAAGGAAACGAAAACCAGGAAAGGAATTTCTTCCATGGCTTTTATCCATGAATCGGTCATCCTGGGTGAAGATGTTTATGTCGGTGAATTTGTCAGTTTAGGCGAGAATGTTACTGTTGGCAAAGGAGTAAAGATATACCCCAACACTACTATCGGTGATAATGTAGTGCTGGCTGACGGTGTGATTATTTATTCAGGGGTGAATATATACCGGGATTGCCTTATCGGGCCAAACTGTATCATCCATTCAGGGGCCGTGATCGGTTCCGATGGCTTCGGTTTTGTCCCCGGTGATGAATTCTATACCAAAATCCCGCAAACCGGCAATGTGATCCTGGAAGAGAACGTTGAAATAGGCGCCAACACCACCATCGACAGGGCTACACTTGGTTCCACCATCCTACGGAAAGGGGTGAAACTCGATAACCTGATCCAGATAGGTCATAATTGTGAGATAGGGGAGAATACAGTGATCGCCTCCCAGGCCGGAGTGTCCGGATCAACAAAAATTGGCAGGAATTGCATGATTGGCGGACAGGTGGGATTTGTAGGGCACATCACTATTGCCGATAATACCAAGTTCGCCGGCCAGACCGGTGTGGAATACAGCATCAAAAAAGAAGGTGCCGTCATGATGGGTTCTCCGGCCCTCGAAATTGGCCATTATCAGCGTTCCTTCATCCACTTCAAAAACTTCCAACAAATCGTCAGACGACTCGACGAAGTTGAACGTATTTTGGCGGAAAAATTGAAGTAATTGCAGTCGCCAGTGGGCAGTCAGCAGTGGGCAGTGGGCAGTCGGCAGTGGGCAGTGGGCAGTCGGCAGTCGGCAGTCAGCAGTCAGAGAAAAATGAACAGATGACAATTGACATGAATATACAAATATGAAAAAATCTCTTCATTTTCTTCTTTTATTATTGCTGTTTTTTAATACCGGATTGTGGGCCCAAAAACTTTCAGTGACCGATTCAGTTATATTGTATTTAAGACAGGTCAGGGGACTTCAAAGAAGTGATTCTGTTTTATTGGAAAATGCAGTGAAAGCCATCAACAGGACCTCATCTGATACCTTGCCGGTTGGCAGAATTGAGTCAGAATTGATAAAATTGCTTCCTGTCATCCACAGGCAAAACTGCCTTGCGGTAAAAACTGCTTTAAGCAACGTCCTGTCAATGAGCAAGAATATCAGTCTGGCCATCAATTATAATAAAAAACTTATCGCTGAACTAACTGCTTATTCCGGTGAGTTTGAAAAGAATTTACTCCTCACTCTGCTTGAACAGGCGAGAATGCCCTATAAAAACAGTCTCAGGATTTATGAAGGGTTAGGATACTACCAGCGTCTTGTAAATGACTTTGAACAGGTAAATGATTCGGATGCAATTAGTGTATGTTATCGTATTTTGGCAGTGCTTAACAGGACGCTGGGCATAACGGACAGATCAATTTATTTTTGGAAAAAGTCAAGTGTTTTTTTGGACCGCCATAATGTGATTAAGGGAAAAAGCTTTCTGATTGAAAAGTATAATTCCATTGGACTAACTGGTTATATTAACCGGAAAGCTGTTATTGGGTTTATGTTTATTGAAAATGAAGAGCCACAGAAAGCATTTCCTTATCTTTACGAAGCAAAAAATATTTTTGAATCAGTCCGGGACTCTATTGAAGTCGTGGAAGCTCCGTATATCATTCTTCAGATCATCAGGGCTAAAATAATGACCGGGGGTGATAGTGTGTATTATTATTTTGGTTTGATGAAAAAAATGCTGGATACTATTAATAGTCCTGACTATTTCACAATCTACTGCCAGACACTCGGTTATTATTGTTATTTGCAAAACAGGATGGATTCAGCAGAGTATTACATCCAAAAGTCTGAAAATCTTAAAGAATCCAACAAATTTTCAGTTAATTCCAATCTGGGAAGTTTAATTCCGGGCTATTATCTTTCATTAATAAAAATCAACCAGCATAAATACCCTGAGGCAATCAGACTGCTTAGGGATGAAGGCGATGAACTTATTAAAGCTAACCTGCGAAGAGTGGCTTTAAAAGAATTACAATTGCTGTCAAAGGCATATAAATTAAACGGGGACCCAAAGAATTCAAACGCTACGCTGGAGCAGTATATTACACTTCACCAGAAGATCATTGATGATGAGAACAGGAGCAGGTCCGCCTCATTCGAGACCGAGCAGCAAATTAATCTGCTGAATACTGAAAAACAAAAGCAGCAACAGGAGGTACACCGCCAGAAATTGATCCGGAATTGGATTTCAGGCTTGCTTGCATTAGTGTTTGCGTTTTCAGCGGTTTTTCTTATCCAGCACAAGCGCATATTAAAAGAAAAAAAGCGGAGTGAGGAATTATTATTGAATATTCTGCCTTTCGAAACGGCTAAGGAACTGAAAGAGAAAGGAAAAAGCGATGCGAAATTGTTCGATGAAGTGACCGTAATGTTCACTGATTTTAAAGGATTTACAAGGATTTCTGAAAAACTGTCTCCCGGAGAACTGGTTGCTGAAATAGATACCTGCTTCAGCGCATTCGATGACATCATTACCAGGCACAATATCGAAAAGATAAAAACCATTGGCGACAGTTATATGTGTGCCGGAGGTTTACCTGTCCCCAATAAAACCAATGCTGCCGATATTGTAAATGCAGCGTTGGAAATTCGGGATTTTATGCTGAAAAGAAAGTCGGGAATGAACAATCCGGGTTTCGAAATACGGATTGGTGTCCACACAGGGACCGTTGTTGCCGGAATTGTTGGTATTATCAAATTCGCTTACGACATATGGGGCGATACTGTTAACATTGCTTCACGAATGGAAAGCAGCGGAGAACCGGGAAAAGTGAATATCAGCGGAGCAACTTATGAGCTGGTGAAAAGTAGGTTTACCTGCACTTACAGGGGCAAAGTTCAGGCTAAAAGTAAAGGTGAAATTGATATGTATTTTATAGAAAATAATTCATAAACAACCTGACTCTGATACACCGGTATATTGGTATACTGGCATACTGGTAAACCGGATTGTTCTGGTCTTCATTTTTCGCACACCTGTGTCCTTTAATATACTTGACTTTATTTGATATTATTATAATTTTGTTCAGCCATTCTCATAAAGAACCGAAAATTTCATTGTATTAACCGATAAATGAATTTAGTATGAAAAAACTTTCCTTTTTTATTGTAATGTTTGTGATTATCAGCAACGAAATTTTTGCCCAGGTTAGCGTCAATGACGACGGCAGTGTACCCGATCCTTCAGCAATGCTCGATATAAAATCCACAAGTAAAGGGTTTTTACCCCCGCGCATGACAACAGCCCAGCGGGATTTGATCCCTTCACCTGCAGCAGGTCTTACGATATATAACACCACCCATAACTGTAATGAAACTTACAATGGCTCAACCTGGATTGGTAACAGCCATTACATAGGCGAAAGCTTCGGTGGCGGCATCGTATTCTATGTATATGATAATGGTCAGCATGGTTTAATCGCAGCAACAGCAGACCAAAGCGCGGGAGTACAATGGAATGATTCATATTATAATTATTGTAATAGAATCCGGAATGATGGAATTTTTATCGGACGCATTAATACTGATAGTATCATTGAAAGAGAGGGACTGGGAACTTATGCAGCTATAATTTGCGCTCAATACCTGGGGGGCGGCTTTGGTGATTGGTATTTACCGTCAGAAATTGAGTTGGGTTTACTGAGAGAACAAAAAGCAGTCGTTGGTGGTTTTTTGGGTAATGGGGGTTTCTATTGGAGTTCCACCGAGCAGAATGCTAACTTCGCCCGGGGTCAGTGGATTACCCCTTGGGGTGCAGGGGGGAGTGGGGCCTCTACCGATGGTAAGGGCGGTTTAAATTTTGTGCGGGCTATCCGGGCTTTTTAACAAAATGCCATTTCTATTGTGCCCTAAATGCTATTGTGAATAATTTTTATTGGTTTTAACCCGAAAAGCTTGTCAGGATCGGTGTTCTGTCTGTTCAAACTAATAGATGACCAGTTTCCCGGTTTTAATATAGTTGGTTCCGGAAAGCCGGATAATATATACACCCCCGGCCAGTGAACCGGTATCAATCGTTATGTTTGTCTGTTGATGGTTTTGCTTAAGTTTTTTCCTGAATACCATCAGGCCCTCACCGGAATAAATGGAAAGTGTTCCATTGTTGAAATTTTCACGGCTTTCAATGGTGAAAAGGCCATGGGTGGGATTCGGATAAATAACCAAAAAACCCGGTTCAGGGGTAATAATGCCGGTAACAGAAGGGTTATACATCGACGAACTCCAGAGCCCTCTGCCATATGTAGCTGCCCTGATCAAATCCTGGGATACCGAATCATTATCGTAAAAGATCTCAAGCTCAGTAACTCTTCCGTTTGCCGGTAATCCTTTGTTAAACGATATCCATCCGCCGGTGCTGTTATCCTGGTAATAAACACCGGCATCTGTACCGACATAGAGCCCTTCCCCGGCATTTTTATAGCAAACAATTGAATTAATGTGAATTGACGGCAGGTTCCCGGTTATTTCCGTCCAACTGGCTCCCATGGTAGTGGATTTAAAAACCTGTGAACCGGCGGTCAGGTAAACAATAGCCGGATCGGTAGGATGGGAGGCAAAAGAAGTGCCGGACAATACAGATGGCCAGGAAGGGCTCAGATCGGTCCAGACCGGGTTTGCATCCAGACAATTATCGGATCGGAACAATTTTCTGTCTGACCTTACGGCATAAAGAACATTACTGTCGGCTTCCGACTGTTCCACCACACGCATCGGGTAATTATTGCTTACGGTCAGGTTGTCGGAGATCTTATCAAAGTGAATGCTGTCGGCAGAAAGAACATCATCGCATCTCCAGATATTCCTGTAACCGGCAAACATCCTCCGGTGATTTGATTTGCTCAGGATAAAAGGGGTTACCCAGTCGCCGTACTCGTCGATGCCGTTGATCCCGTAACCTGCTATATGGGCCTGCCCGCTGTTGTTGAACCTGCGGTAAATGTCACCCCCGTACATTGAAAAGTAAGTATATGCTGCATCGGTAGCATCAATGGCACATTCCATCCCGTCACCTCCTGCAGTCTGAATCCAGCCGTTGGCGGTAAGGGTGTATGTGCCGTTGTCCTGGAAGCCGCTGATGATCTTTTCTTTGACGGTCTTCGATGACCCTATCCTGTATATTTGGCCGATGGTCATTGTCTCGGAAAAGAATGGCCAGGTAACACCTTCATCGGATGTGCCGAAAAGACCCCCGTCGTTGCAGGCATAGAGCATGCCGTTTATCGGAGAAAAGGCCAGAAAATGGCAGTCGGCATGAACCGGGGGAACACTACAGTTGCCCCACCAGTGTGAATTGATGATCCAGCTGATACCGCCATCTTCAGATCTCCATACATCTATGCCTCCAGCGAACAATACTTCGGCATTCACAGGGTCAACGGCAATGGCCAGGTCATACCAGCCCTGGCCTCCGGTACCGGAACCGTTACAGGTAAGGTCAAAAATGTTTGGAGTGGTCGATCTGGCTGAGAAGTTCAGCCCTTCATCTTCGGATCGGTACAAACCCTGGTAACCTCCGGTATTGTCCGACAAAAGGAAATACACATAGGCGGCGTTGGCAGGGGAAACACCGATCACACCCCGCTGACCGGCCGCAAGACCAGAGGTGATCTTGATAAAAGTAATACCATTATCCTCTGATCGGTAAAAAGAGGTGTTGGCAGCGGCATATACGATATCCGGATTATCTCCCACCTTCGACAAACTCCAGCTGATGCCTCCGTCAACAGACCGGTAAACGCCTCCGCCGGTGGCTGCAAGGATTATCAGGGGATTAACCGGATGTTGGATCATGTGACGAACCGACAGGTTCCCCATTCCGCTACCGGCAGAAAACCATGAAAGACCCCCGTCATTGCTACTGAATACACCCATTCCGGGTGCATCGTCTGCATCCCGGTCTCCGGTCCCTATCAATATCTGGTCAGGATTTGAGTAATCCACCACGATTGCAGAAACACCTAGGGTGGGAAGGGAGTCAGTGGTTGTCACCCAGGTGATCCCACCGTCTGAAGTGTACCAAAACCCTCCCGAAGGCGCACCCACATATATTTTATCCGGGTCAGCAGGATGAAAAGCGATCGTGTTTAACCGGCCGAGCCCTTCATAACCGGCAGGACCAGGTGCAGGGATAGTAGACGGACCCAGCGATACCCAATTGCCATATTGAAGCTGTTTCGCAGTAAAAAACTTCTGGTGGGCGTTGTATGTAACATCCCCCTTTGGAAGGGATCCGTCCGGATTGATACGGCTTTGCATCATATACTCCCAACGTTTGAAAACCTTCCAGCCGCTGCCTTTGGTGATTTTCCTTTTGTTCCAGTATATATAGAAGGCCCGCTGGGTTTGGAAAAAATTCGCGCCGGGATCCTGCATCATCGAAATCCAGTAAGGAAAAGCGGCCGTATCAGTCAAAATATTCTGTGAAACCGAAGGATCCGGTTTAATGATGATAATTATGAGGAAAACAAAAAGGTAAAGTCTTTTTATGTGCATAAAAGCAGTATTTCAATAAAGTTAACGCAATCTCAACCTGAAAAAAATCTTCTGATCTTTGCCGTGAGACTTTATTATATATAATGACACTATTTGTTTCAACTTGGTTGCTTTTTCACTCAGCATATATAGCATGAGGTAATTCAAATCAGCGAAAGAAAAAGATTGTTAGTGCAAAAGCTTTAATTTTCAGTAAAACAATTGAAATTGATTCCGATTAGGTATTTTTGTCAGCACGATGTTGATAATGAGTTAAAAGTATGACATTAAAAATAATTTTCAATTAAGAAAAACAAACTTGAAACCCCAAAACAAAGGAATATGAAACCGATCTTTAAAAACATCTTAGCCATCCTGGCCGGTATTGTTGTAGGAAGTGCTGTGAATTTTGGAATCATTATGATAAGCGGTTACATCATCCCCCCTCCTGACGGTGCCGATGTTACCACAACGGAAGGGTTAAAAGCATGCATGCACTTATTGCAGCCAAAACATTTTATTTTACCCTTTTTGGCTCATGCTCTCGGAACATTTGCCGGAGCACTGCTGGCTGCACTCATCGCTGCCAATCATAAAATGAAGTTTTCACTGGGTATTGGAGTTTTTTTTCTGGCAGGTGGAATCGCCAACATTTTTATGCTTCCTTCACCGACCTGGTTTACTATTCTTGACCTTGCAGGAGCCTATATTCCCATGGGTTATCTTGCAGGAAAATGGATTTTGATGAATAAACAGATCAACGGATCAAAGAAGATTGGGTTGAAGTGATATGTAATATAATCGATTAAAACCAAGCCTTCCGGATTCCAGCCGAAAGCGTTTACTCAGCCATGAACCATCATTTTCCATTTATTAAAAGAGATAAATTCAGTATATTCGATAAAATATACTTTTATTTCTTTCTCCTGCTACCTTTCATTTATTCTACTGAAATAATTGACCCGGTATTGATTCCGCGGCAACTATTTCTATCTCTCTTTGTATTGCTGACAGGATTGGTTATTTGTAATAAAATTTACAAACATGAATTACCGATTGATTTCCAATTTTTAAAGCTTACGCTACCTTCATTATTTCTGTTTTTATTGGTAATTAGTATTCTCTCCTTTTCAAAATCATTAGCCATCACGGAAAGCATTTACGTTCTTTCGAAGGAGATTATAGAAGTGCTGTTTTTTATTATGACCACCTATTTATTTGTACAAAACAGATTGAAACCCGATCGGATGATTAAATCTGTCATCGTCTTTTGCGTTATAGTAACAGGCATCTCATTATTCCAGTTGTTTATATTGTCGCTTTCTGCTGATAATTTCCTTGAAAACATTTACAGGATTAATGCAACATCGGCAAATAAAAATTTATTGGCTTCCATATTGTTTTTAACCCTGCCCTTTATACTGAATGCCCTTTATCTTTCAAAGAGAAGAAAGATTTTCTTAATAATATTGTTATTTATTATTCTTGTATTAATTTTATTTATCCAGTCAAAAGCAGTCATTGTTGCCCTGATTGTTTCAGGTTTTATTTTTATATTTTTAAATAAAGGATCGATCATTACTAAGACTAAGTCTATATATGTAATATTGATCTCAACTTTTATTATCATTTTTACTGTCTTTTTGACTTTTCAGCATAAGGATTTTCTGTCTCGAATTACGAATACTCATACGGCATTTACCAGGCTCAGACTATGGGATAATTCGGTTCGGATGGCTGAGGAGAATGTTTTTTTAGGTGTTGGGGCGGGTAACTGGCAGGTTAATTTTCCAAAATATGGGCTGGATAAGTTCGATGTTAATGATGTAAAAATCGGAATGACTACTTATCAGCGCCCCCATAATGATTTCCTGTGGGTTTTATGTGAGACAGGCATCTTTGGCGGGATCTCCTATTTATTAATTTTCGTTGTCATTTTAATTTATCTATTCAAATTATATAAAAATGTTCAGGATCAGGAAAATATTTATTTTTATTCATCTTTTTATGCTGCTATTGTTGGTTATTTGCTCATTGCATTTGTCGACTTTCCGATGGAACGGATTGAACATCAGCTATTATTATACTTAATATTTTCAATAATTACGGCTCAATATTATAAGCATTATTTCTTTAACAGACCTTTAAAA
>JAPLDE010000148.1:28071-38897 GCA_026391855.1 Bacteroidota bacterium
CCTTTAAAAATTAATAAAGTTAGGATTTCGGTTCTGATCACTCCTCTGATCTCCTTATCAATGTTCTCAGTAATTGTAAGTCTGTACAGATATTCCGGGGAATATCATACGAACAAGTTGTACAACGCCCATAAAACTGCCAATTGGGATAAAATGATTGATGAAGCGGACAAAGCTATAAATTGTTGTTATCGGATGGATCCGATGTCGGTTCCTGTTGAATGGTACAAAGGAGTGGCATTATTCACAACAGGTTATATTCCTCAGGCAACACGGAGTTTTGAATTCGCTTGTAGAATAAATCCATTCAATATTCATATTTTAAATAACCTGGCCAGTTGTTATGAAAAGACCGGGGAGCATAAAAAAGCGGAAGAATTGTACCTAAAGGTTCTTTCCATTTCTTCGTCATTTGAAGAAACGCTGTTGAATTTAAGTGCAGTCTATTATAATTCCTGTGAATTTGACAAAGCTTATAAAATGATTGATAAATGCGATATTGGTTCTGCGGATAGTAAATATCAATCTTTCCTTCCGGTTATTTTAGATGCAAAAGTTGATCTGATAATAGCTGATCGAAATGATACTGATGTTATAAATAAGCTTACCAGATATAAAAACAAAAAAGGAGAAATCGTTAAATTATATTTTGAATCAAAGAGAAAACATATTAATTTTGAAGAATATCTTGTAAATATAAAATAACTATTTAATTATGAAAGCATTACCATTTCTGTTTCTTGCTTTATCAACGATAGCCGGGTTTTCGCAAAATCTGTCGACTATTAATCCGTCATCGGCAAGTGCCGGTCAAACGCTGGATGTTACGATTACCGGTGCGAATACACATTTTAGCATGGGGAGCGGGACCACGCTGGATTTTAGCTTCAACCAGGGAAGCGGAACTTCAGCGGTCAATTCTTTGAATATTTTAAGTGACATTTCCATGTTGGCAAATATTACAGTTCCGGCCACCACCTATACAGGGGATTACAATGTGAATGTTTTTAATGCCATCGATGGGTTTCTTTTCTTGAATAATGCTTTTCATGTTAACGGCCAGACTCCGCCTTCTTTGGCATCTGTCAGCCCTGACAATGCGATTGCCGGCCAGACGCTGAACGTCACCATCACCGGTGCGAACACTCATTTCAGTCAGGGGAGTGGTACTACTATAAATTTTGAATTCAACCAGGGAAGCGGAACGGTTGTTAATTCGCTGAATATTGTGAGCAACACTTCTCTTCTTGCCAGTATTACGGTACCAAGTCTTACAGTAGACGGAGACTACGATGTATTTGTCTTCAGCTCAGTTGACGGAAACCTTGTATTGCCCGGCGGGTTTCATGTGGGAAGCAGCGGAATTGTAATAAATAGTGAAAATGATCTTTCTTTTACCGTTTATCCAAACCCTGCTGAGGATATTATTACCCTTCTGACCAGACATACAGCCCTGTTAAATAAGCCGTTACTTTTTCTGTATGACCTGGATGGAAAATTGCTCCGGCAACAATTCATTATAAAGGAGAGAACGGTTATGGATATTAGCCGGCTTGAAAAAGGGACATACCTTTTGGAGCTGATTTATCCCGACAGTAAGGAAGTTAAAAGAATTGTGAAAGATTAGCAACCGGGGTTCAAATAGTATCATTCTCTGTGTTTTCAAGCTGAATGAATTGTTTCAATACAGGTTATCCGATTTTTTTCTATTTTTGCCCGTTATTTGGCTTATGAAACAGAAAACGATCAAAGAACCTGTTACCGTTAGCGGGACAGGTCTTCACACGGGGATACTGGTTAACCTTACTTTCAGACCGGCACCTGTGAATACAGGGTATGTATATAAAAGGATCGACCTTGAAGGTCATCCTGAGATCAAGGTGGATGCGGATAATGTGGTTGACACCTCCCGAGGGACCACCCTTGAGCAGAATGGTGCCAGGGTGGTCACTATTGAGCATCCCCTGGCAGCACTGGCAGGGCTTGAGATAGACAATTGCATCATCGAAATGGATGGCATTGAAACTCCTATCATGGACGGAAGCGCCCGGTTTTTCGTGGAAGCCCTCCAGCAATCAGGCATTGTTGAACAGGAAGCGGAAAAACAGTACTATGAGATTAAAAGCACGGTCATATACAGCGACCCTGATAAGAAGGTAGAAATGATTGCCCTTCCGGCCGATGATTTCAGGATTTCGGTGATGATCGATTATGAAACCTCCGTTCTTGATACTCAGAATGCAGTGTTGGAGCGCATGGAAGACTTTCCGTTACAGATTGCCAGCAGCAGAACTTTTGTCTTTCTTCACGAACTGGAAGCCCTGGTGAACAATAACCTGATAAAAGGCGGAGACCTGAACAACGCCATCGTTTTTGTAAACCGTATTGTTTCAAAGGAAGAGCTCGACCGCCTTGCCGGATTACTGAATAAGCCCAGTGTGGAGGTGACCAGAACAGGCACGCTGAACAACCTTGAACTTTATTACCAGAACGAGCCCGCCCGCCATAAACTCCTGGATATCATTGGCGACCTTTCACTCATCGGAAAACCATTGAAAGCCCATATCATTGCCCGCCGTCCGGGTCATTACAGCAACGTCAAATTTGCCAAGGCCATACGGGCGCATTTGCTCAATGAACAGAAAATAAAGGATGTTCCCCGGCCCGACCTGAACAAAGCTCCGGTATATGATGTCAATGATATTAAAAGGATGCTTCCTCACCGTTTCCCTTTTCTGTTCGTGGATAAGATACTGGAGATCACCGACAATTACATTATCGGGTTAAAGAATGTGACCATCAACGAGGCTTTCTTTGTCGGACATTTTCCGGCTGATCCGGTTATGCCGGGTGTACTTCAGGTGGAGGCTCTGGCGCAGTGCGGAGGTGTTTTTGTGCTGAGCAAAACACCTGATCCTGAAAATTATGGCACCTACTTCCTGAAAATCGACGAGGTCAAATTCCGCCACAAGGTTGTTCCCGGTGATACACTGATCTTTAAACTTGAGCTGCTATCCCCTCTCCGCCGGGGCATCTGCCATATGAAAGGGGTTGCTTATGTAGGAGACAAAGTAGTTACGGAAGCCGTTCTGCTGGCCCAGATCTTCCGCCGTAAAAGTGATTCCGACCGGAATATTTCAGATTTTTCAACCGTGAGTTAAAAAAATAGCCAATTACTGCTTCCTCCTAAAGCCGTCAATTATGAATCAACCTCTTGCATATGTTCATCCCCAGACAAAAGTGGCGAAAAATGTGGTCATTGAGCCTTTTGTCAATATTGAAAAGAATGTCGAGATTGGTGAAGGAACCTGGATCGGTTCCAACGTAACCATCATGGAAGGAGCCCGCATCGGGAAGAACTGCCGAATTTTCCCCGGTGCCGTCATTGCAGCCGTTCCACAGGATCTGAAATACCAGGGAGAAGATTCCATTGTCAGAATTGGCGATAATACAACTATACGCGAATACGTAACTATAAACAGAGGCACTAAAGCCAGTTTTGAAACGGTGATCGGGAACAACTGCCTGCTGATGGCCTATGTGCATGTGGCTCATGATTGTGTGATCGGTGACAATGTTATTCTGAGCAATTGCTGCAACCTGGGCGGGCATATTCTTATCGACGACTGGGCCATTGTGGGTGGGCTGTCAGCAATACACCAGTTCGTTCATATCGGATGTCATACCATGATCTCCGGCGGATCCCTCGTCCGTAAAGATGTTCCCCCTTACACAAAAGGGGCCAGGGAACCGCTCTCCTATGTGGGTGTTAATTCTATCGGACTTCGCAGAAGAGGGTTTAATTCCATACAAATCAACCAGATCCAGGATATTTACAGGCTGATCTACCTCAGGGGATATAACGTCACCCAGGCCCTGAGCATCATCGAAGCAGATATCGAGGCTACTCCTGAAAGAGATGAAATCCTTACCTTCATCTCTCAGTCGAGCCGCGGTATTATGAAAGGGTATTCAGGAAAACAGCAGGTAAGAGACAAAATTGATCCCTGATCCAAAAACCTTCTCCTTGCAGCTTCAGCTCAGCAATATCGGTAAAAAATATAACCGTGAATGGATCTTCCGGGGCATCAGTTATTCATTCGACAGTCCCGGCGCTTATGCTATCCTCGGCAATAACGGATCAGGCAAATCAACCCTGTTACAGATCCTCTCAAGCCGTGTCATTCAATCGGAAGGGGAGATGGTCTTCAGGTTTAAGCGGGAAATAGTCGCCGCAGAGGAAATGTTCAGGTATTTTGCCATGGCTGCTCCTTACCTGGAGCTGATCGAAGAGTTCACCCTTGAGGAAGTGCTTGATTTTCACACGAAACTGAAGCCTCTTCTACCGGGAATAGGGCAGGTGAAGTTTATAGAGATCCTGAACCTTAAGGGAGTGTTGCACAAACAGATCCGGTACTATTCATCCGGTATGAAGCAACGGGTGAAACTGGCACTGGCCATTCTCAGCGATGTCCCGGTAGTATTGCTCGACGAACCCTGTTCCAACCTGGACCGACAGGGGATGGATTGGTATCGGCAACTGATTGAAAGGAATATGACAGACCGTTTGATCATTGTGTGTTCCAATCACCAGAAAGAGGAGATCTCTTTCTGCACCCATGAGTTGGTTGTGAATGATTATAAATGACGCTGATTATCAGCGCTTTTTTATTTGAAATATTTCTNNNACTTTTGCACCCGGATAAAAAAATGTGATTTATGGCTACTACCGCGGATTTCCGTAACGGATTATGTATCGAATTTAACAATGAATTGTTTGTGATTGTCGAGTTTCAACATGTGAAACCCGGAAAAGGAGGCGCTTTTGTGCGTACCAAACTGAAGAACCTGAAGACCGGAAAGGTGATCCCGAATACTTTCAATGCAGGGGTGAAAATCAATGTAGCCAGAGTCGAAAGAAGGCCTTTTCAGTATTTATACAAAGACGACTCGGGTTACAATTTCATGAACAGCAATACTTTTGAGCAGACAGCACTGGAAGAGGAACTAATCAATGCACCGACTTTTCTGAAGGAAGGGCAGGAGGTGGAGATCACCTTTCATGCAGATACGGAAACCCCTATGTATTGCGAACTTCCGGCCTTTGTGGTACTGGAGATCGTGTACAGCGAACCGGGTGTAAAAGGGGACACAGCCACCAATACCCTCAAACCGGCAACCCTGGAAACTGGTGCAGTGGTCGGCGTTCCTTTGTTTGTTGAAACCGGCGAAAAGATTAAAGTCGATACCCGTGTAGGCGCTTATGTGGAGCGTGTAAAGAACTGATCATGAAACTTGACAGACCCATTACCGTCAGGGAAATAGCTTCAGCTTTCCAGGTATCCTATGCAGGCGACCCTGATCAGCAGATCACCGGGATCAATGAGATCCATATGGTGGAGAACGGAGATATTACTTTTGTTGATCATCCCAAATATTATGACAGGGTGCTTCGTTCAGCAGCCACAACCATCATCATCAATAAGGAAGTGCCTTGCCCGGACGGGAAATCTTTGGTGTTTTCCGAGGACCCTTTTTCCGTTTACGTCTCCCTGGTAAAGAAGTACAGGAAGCTGGAACATTCTACCCGCATGATCAGTGAAACCGCCGAGATAGGGGAGGGAACCCATATTCAGCCGGGCGTATTCATTGGACACTATGTAAAAATAGGAAAAAACTGCCTCATTCATCCCAATGTCACGATCTATGATCATACCGTCATCGGCGATCATTGTGTCATTCATTCCGGTTCCGTTTTGGGTGCTGATGCCTATTATTTCAAGAGACGTTCCTGGGGATATGAAAAGCTTGAATGCTGTGGTCGTGTTGTATTGCAGGACAGAGTTGAAGTGGGTGCCTGCTGTACCATCGACAAAGGTGTCTCCGGAGATACAGTGATCGGAGAAGGGACCAAGTGCGACAATCACGTTCAGGTAGGACATGATACCATAATCGGCAAGAATTGCCTGATTGGCTGTGCATCCGTAATAGCCGGTGTTACAAGGCTTGAAGACGATGTTATTCTCTGGGGGCAGGTTGCCATTCAGAAAGACCTGGTCATCGGAAAAGGCGCTGTCGTTTTCGCCAAATCAGGCGTAGATAAGTCGTTGGAAGGGGGTAAAACCTACTTTGGAGCTCCCGTCCAGGAATCCCGCAAAGCCTGGAAAGAACTGGCGTATATTCGCCGTCTACCGGAATTGTTCAGTAAGATTGGACTGTAGGGACATGCCATGGCATGTCCATTTGCTCACGTTACCAGGCAGTCGGCAGTCGGCAGTCGGCAGTCGGCAGTCGGCAGTCGGCAGTCGGCAGTCGGCAGTCGGCAGTCGGCAGTCGGCAGTCGGTCGGCAGTCGGATTTTCCATTGTTCCATTTCATCAATGGACTGATTATATTTTAGTTATTGGTATTTTTTTTTTATTTTCTGACAGGTATCGGGAAATGACAAAATTATTATATATTAGCCTGGTTTAATATTGATTTTATCGATTTTGCATTAAACAAACTTTTCTGGTTTTCCGTCACAAAAAGAAAATTTTTATATTTGTTCTTTATTTTCATAATCAAAATTAGATAAACATGAAAAAGAAACTTTTACTTTTTGGTTTGGCCTTACTATTCTGTTTGCAGAATTTTGCCCAGAACGGCGTATCCATCAACGCCACAGGAGCCAACCCCGACGGGAGTGCCATGCTCGATGTCAGCTCTTCCAACAAAGGAATGTTAGTACCCAGGATGACAGCCGGAGAACGTACAGGTATTTTGTCTCCCGCCAAAGGTTTGCTGGTGTATCAAAACGATGGAACCGAAGGGTTTTATTATTATGACGGAACAACCTGGAAGCATCTGGATACAGAATCTGTGACCGGTGTTACCGGTACAGCGCCTGTTGTCTCCAGCGGAGGCACTTCGCCTGTCATTTCAATTAATACAGCTACCACCAGTGCTGCAGGCAGTATGAGTGCTGCCGATAAAACAAAACTGAATTGTTTTTCTACCGGGACCACTGCAGGGCAAATGTTGTATTGGAATGGAACAGCCTGGGTTACAGTGGCAACCGGACTAAACGGACAAATCCTGAGATATAAAAACGGAGTACCGACCTGGTCAGATGATTATATTGGAGACCTCGTGATCGGGGACACCTACCAGGGTGGGGTAATCGCCTACTTTTTACAGGCAGGCGATCCCGGTTATGTGGCTGGCGAAATACATGGGCTGATTGCTGCACCAAGCGACCAGGGCTATGTGCCATGGGGTTGTTCCGGGACTCTCATTGGAGAAACTTTTGCTAGTTTAGGAAGCGGTGCAGCAAATACTGATAGTATCGTTGCCCATTGCCCTACAGCAGGCATCGCAGCCCGGATTTGTTATGACCTGGTTCTGAATGGCTATGATGACTGGTACCTGCCAAGCAGGGATGAAATATTACAACTTTATCTGAACAGAGACGCCATTGGTGGTTTTAACGCCGGTTATTACTGGACTTCTTCTGAGTGGGATGCAGACCACGCAAGGGAAATGAATTTCAGCTCAGGTTCTATACACAGCTACTTTGATAAGCCTGGTTCTGACAATGTTCGTGCAGTTCGTTCCTTTTAACACCCAGACAGAAATTGCCATCAGTACCATGGTCTTTTTTACGTAATATGGAAGAAATTATATACTAATTAACATAGAAGTTAATGGATTTGATGATTTGGAGATTTGATGATTTGGACATTTGGAGATTTGAAAATGAATTTAAGTTTATGATTATAAGATTCTTACATTTTATTTTTAAACAATTTCCAGGAAATTCAGTCTGTTGTGTGAAAGACCAGGGTGAATATTAAGAAATAAAAATTTGATATTGAAAATAATTATACATTAAAAGGGATGATATGAAAGCAATTAAGTTCTTAACAAATATTGCGTTGTACATTTTCATGGTTTCGATCCAGTGTTATTCCCAGGGGATAATCGTGACCACTGGTTCATTCGTAAACAACCCAAGCGGTTTTATCACTGTGAACGGAGGGCTCAGTAACAGCGGCACTGTCCTGGGGGGAGCAGGAACCATACAGTTAAGCGGGAATTGGGTGAATAACCATGTTTTTGCCCAGGCCAGCAGTACAGTAGTTTTCAATGGGGCTGCCAATCAATCGGTTACAAAATCCGGTGGTGAATCTTTTTACAACCTGACCGTTGGGATGACCGGTGGAGGATTCGACCTGGTCAGTGATGCTACCATAACGAATAATCTCAATTTAACCGGAAGGATGGTAAGAACAGGGACCAATACCCTTTACCTTGGCCCGGCTTCTCAACTGACCGGAGAACAAAACAGCCGCTATGTGCTGGGGAGGTTAAGTACCACCAGGGCTGTGGGTACAGGAAGTCACACCTTTGGAGGAATAGGTGTTACCATGAATGCCGGAACCGATAACCTTGGTAATGTGACCATTCTCAGGGTTTCAGGAACAGATGGTAAGGTTGTTGTTGGAAGTAAAAGCAGTATTAACCGCAAATGGACGGTTACCGCCACCGGTACACCTGCTTCAGGAAGAACCTTAACGTTGTCATGGCTTTCCGATGATGATAATGGCAAAGATCTTACTACTGCTCAGGTCTGGAAGAGTTCAGATAACGGACTGAACTGGTTTCCCGTAGGAAGTCCTCAGAATGCAAGTGTAACCCATTCGGTTACCGTTGCCAATCAGACTTCTTTCAGCATCTATACTGTGAGTGATGCCAATAATCCCTTGGGTTGCGTGCTTGTCTGCCCTCAGAATATTGAAGTTGGCAACGATGTCGGCCAGTGCGGGGCTGTTGTTAATTTTTCAATCTCCTCATCAGTAGGATGTTACCAGGTTAGCAGTGTTCCCTCCTCCGGTTCCTTCTTTCCTGTTGGAACAACTACGGTGACTTACCAGGCAGTTGATGGGAATAATAATACGAGTACCTGCAGTTTTACGGTTACTGTCCATGATGTTACTCCGCCTGATATTTCCTGTCCCGCGGATATTTCTGTAAATAACGATCCCTCTCCGGCAGTATTGGATCAATCTAACCTATCCGCCTTGTATAGTACGGACGGTACTGATGTGTGGCAATCATTTACTGCAGGGATTTCAGGAAAACTGGATTCGCTTTATCTGGGTGTACAGTCTCCTTTAATCGAATCCCCATCACCCGGAATCATCAGCATATATTCAGGTCAGGGAACCGGAGGCACATTACTGGCGACTCAGAATGTTACCTTCCAATATGGTCCTTTTTGGTTCCACCAGTGTTTCAGCTTTAGCTCCCCGGCTGCCTTAACGGCAGGGAATGTATATTCTTATCGTCTTATAGTGCCTTCTATTAATGTTACATGGATCGATATGGGAATGGGTAATCCTTATGCAAGTGGCCGGTCAAACTATGATCCCGACTGGGATTTTGTTTTTAAGACATATATACAGCCGGAATTGGGCCTCTGCAGTGCAGTTGTCAGTTATACGACACCTGTGGGATCTGATAATTGCTCAAACCCAATTACTGTGCAAACCGGAGGATTACCAAGCGGTTCTGTCTTCCCTGTAGGGGCAACGACCAATACTTTCCGGGTAACGGATGCCAGCAACAACACCTCTACATGCAGCTTTAAGGTCACTGTAACAGACAACTCACCTCCATTGATCACTTGTCCGGGTACTGTGAACGTAAATGCCGACCAGGGAAAATGCTATGCCACTGTCAATGATATTGGTGCTCCTCAAACCGCCGATAATTGCGGAGTACAGGGAACCACAAATGACAAACCCGGTAATGATCAATATCTGGTTGGAAATACATCAGTCGTCTGGACAGTCACTGACATTCATGGCAACACGGCTACATGCAGCCAGACAGTTGCAGTAACTGATAATCAACCCCCTACCATCACCTGCCCGGCTCATATCTATTCATGTGCCGACCTGGGAAAGGGTTACGCGACGATCCTTGACCTGGGAACATCGCAAACCGGCGATAATTGCGGAGTACAGGGAACCACTAATGATAAACCCGCTGATAACCGTTACCTGGCTGGAAACACTACAGTTGTATGGACAGTAACTGACGTAAATGGAAATACAGCCACCTGCAGTCAGACGGTTACCGTGTATCCTGACTTTGTAGTTGGATCTATCTCTGAGAATCAAAGCATCTGTTATAACACTGCACCGGCCCAGCTCAGCAGTGTTGCCCCAACCGGAGGGAACACTCCTTATACTTATCAATGGCAGAGTTCCACCGACAATAATAGCTTTTTTGATATTCTCGATGCCACCAATCCTGCATACCAGCCCGGAGCCCTGACCCAAACCACCTATAGATCGCAGGAGCATCGTGTAGGATCCCAACTTTTCAGCAGGCTCAATATCAGCCAGTCAGTTCATCTGCTATAATACCACCCCCGCCTTACTGACCAGTGTTGCCCCAACTGGAGGAAATACCCCATATTCCTATCAATGGCAGCATTCAACAAATAATCAGATTTTTACAGATATCTTAGATGCCACGGGCACAACTTATCAGCCCGGAGCCCTGACCCAAACCACCTATTACCGGCAGACGCAGACTTCTTCAAGTGGTTGCGGGATCCACACGACCAATACCGTGACAGTCACCGTATATCCTGATTTTGTGGTCGGATCGATCTCGGCCGACCAGACCATTTGTGCAGGAAATGCACCGGCCCAGCTGACCCGGGTAGCCCCGACGGGAGGGAACACACCATATTCTTATCAATGGCAGAGTTCAACGGACAATAGCAACTTCAGTGATATTCCGAATGCTGCCAGCGCTTCATACCAGCCCGGA
>JAPLDE010000100.1:0-8025 GCA_026391855.1 Bacteroidota bacterium
GCTCTCCACTCCCCGTTCCCCGTTCCCTGTTCCCCTTTTCTTCCCATGTACTCTTTCCCCGTTCCCCGTTCCCCTTTTCTTCCCATGCACTCATCCCCGTTCCCCATTCCCCGTTCTCCGATCCCCTTTTCCTGCTCTCCACTCCCCGTTCCCCGTTCCCTGATCCCCGTTCCCCGTTCCCTGCTCCCCTACCCTGCCTCCTGTTCCCTGATCCTTCTCCCCAAACTCTCCATCTGCCTGCACAACATTCTTCGAACCAGGCTTACTTTCTCCAGTGCCGCTTTCAGGCTGTCGCTTTTAATAAGTTTCAGGTCTCCGGCAATAAGGATCTGGGTCTCTAACTCGGAGGCAGAACCCCTGGCAACCTGCAGAAAATAATAATACTGTTTGGTTGAGGACCTGGCTGCTCCCTCCGCTATGTTGGAGGGTACCGAAACGGCAGCCCTCCTCATCTGCTGGGCCAGTCCGTACTTCTCCTCCTTTGGAAACAGCCCTGTAAGCAAGTACACCGCGGAAGACAGCGACATAGAGGCTTTCCATACTTCAAGATTTTTGTGTTCCATAGTTCAGTGTTTTCTTATATAGATGCAAAACAGGGGGTGAAATGGAAATTTTGGGCGGGATTTTTTTTGAGGGGAGGGGGAACGGGGAACAGGGAGGGGGGTGGTTGGGAGGAGGGGGAACGGGGATCGGGGGTGGTTGGGAGGAGGAGGGATCGGGGAACAGGGAACGGGGAGGGAGTTCCAAATGTTCCGCTTTACCAATTATTTCTCTGTCCCATATTTTCAATAACCGCAATTCCATGTTCCTGACCTCTTTGGCGATTCACTATTTCCCCGTTCCCCGTTCCCTGATCCCCGTTCCCTGTTCCCCTTTTCTTCCCATACACTCTTCCCCGTTCCCCGTTCCCCGTTCCCCTTTCTCCATTCCCTGCTCTCCCATCTTTTCTTCAACCACCCTCGCTACATATTTATTTTCTTCTTACCTTTTCCACCCAAATCCCACCGCTATGAAAAAAGTTGCACTTACCCTGATCATTGTCTGTCTGACCGGTTTTCTTGTTCCCGTTAAGGCCCAGGTGGTCATCACGGAAATTATGTACAATGACCCATCTGCAGGGGCACAGGGCGACACCCTGGAATTCATTGAGTTAACCAACAACTCCGGGGTCAATATCGACCTGACGGGATATTCTTTCACAATGGGGATCATCTTTACCTTCCCTTCCACGATTCTGCCACCTCATGATCATCTGGTTATTGCCAAAAATGTTACCGCGGTTAATAACTTTTTTGGCATAACCGGAACTTTTCAATGGGATGCCGGGCAGACTTTATCAAATAACGGCGAAGCCATTGTCCTGAAAAATGCCGGATCGGCTACCGTTGATTCCGTAAGGTATTATACAGCGGCTCCGTGGCCGACAGTTGCCGGTGGTCTGGGCGCCTCGCTGATGTTATGCGATCCCGACCTTGACAACAATACCGGTTCTAACTGGGTGGGTTCGTATGCGATGAATGCTTCTTCTTTCGGTCTTGTTAACGGTATTTATGTTTATGCCACTCCCCTTTCAGGTTGTATTACACTTCCACCCTATCTTCCGGCCTATGCCGCCCTTCCCTTCCTGGAAACCTTCGACAGCGCCTGGCTCAACGGGAATAACCTGCGTGATATTCCTGGGTACAACTGGAAAAACAGCCCGAATACCGGCAATAATTCCTGGAGAAGAAGCGATGACGGAACTGCCGCTGCCTGGACCACTCCTGCCACCGGAGCCTATTCCCCAACAGGTGCCCTGTCAACCGGCAATTCCGCCAGGTTCCATTCGGCAAGCGCTTCCGCGGGTTTGCAGGGTACGCTTGACCTGTACCTCGATTTATCTATACCAGGTCTTAAAAAGCTGTCTTTCTGGTACATAAATAGCTCCGGTTCCGACAGTCTGGCGTTATGGATATCTTATGACGCAGGCTCAAGCTTCACTTTTCTCCAGAAATTTCAGACCACTTCCGGAGGCTGGAATGAGAAGATTGTTTACCTGGGGATTTCTACCTCTAATGAAGTGATTGTCAGGTTCCGCGCCACCTCCAACTCCAGCGGCTCTTCCGATATTGGGATTGACCAGGTAAGCGTTGAAGTGGCATCCTCTGATGATGCCGGGATTTCTGATATAACTCAACCTTCGTCCGTCATTTTCAGTACAGGGGGTACCGTTAAAGTAAATCTGACCAATTTTGGAAACAATAACCTGACTTCCGCTGACATTATTTATTCCATAAACAACAGCATTCCATTACTTCACCCATGGACAGGAAATTTAACCCCCATGGAAACAGCCGCCAATATCAACCTGGGCCCATGTTCTTTTCTCACTACCGGAATAAATACCCTGAAAGCATGGACGAGTAGTCCCAATGGATATCCCGATACCGATCCTTCCAATGATACCCTGGTCAAATACATCATTTTTCAAAATTTCGCCTCACTGCCATTTACAGAAAATTTTGAGAATCAGTGGATTGATAAATTCGGAACCCATGATGCACCCTCTTTATGGTGGATCAACAACCCGGATACAGGCAGTAACTCCTGGCGAAGAAATGAGGACGGGGCTTCGGCAGGCTGGACGAGTCCCACGGTTGGCGATTATGACCCGGCCGGTGCCTTGTCATCCGGATTTTCCGCCAGGTTTCACACCGCAGGAAATCCGGTATTATCACAGGGAACCCTTGATTTGTATATAGATTTCAATATACCCGGTCAAAAGGAGCTCAGGTTCTATTATATCAATACGGCCGGAACAGACAGCCTGACTGTCTGGATGTCGACCGACGGCGGGCAGACCTTCAACTTTTTATCAAAATACACTATATCAAGTACCTGGGAACTGAAAACACTCGGACTGGGCAGTTCAACATCACCCCATACTATCCTTCGTTTCAGGGCGACATCAAACAATGGAGGAACCTCAGATATCGGACTGGATGAGATATCCATCGGCCAACCCATTCCGGACGTGTCTGTCCTCTCAATCATTAATCCACAGACTTCCTGTAACTTAACCAATCATGAAGATCTTATCTTCCAGATAAAAAACAATGGAAATATCCCGGTAAGCCAAATACCTTTCCATTTCGTTCTCGACGGCAACCCGGTTTCAGCGGTAATTAATCAAACGTTGCTGCCGGGTGAAACCATCAGTTATACATTACTTCAGCAACTTGATCTCTCAGCTTTTGGGATTCATTCTCTTACCGTATTTTCAACTTATCCGGGGGATGATTACCCGGATAACGATACTGTGAAAATCTCCATCACTCATATTCAGGCAATTATGTCTTTTCCCTTTATGGAAGACTTCGGGAATGGGAACACCTGGTATTTCGCTCTTTCAAATGGAGTAAACGCCGGTATACAGGTTGAACCCGGAATTGGCAACCTGAACTCATACGGGCTGCGAATGACAGGCAAAGTAGCCGGATCCTGGCCCGCCGGTTCCGGAAATTCAACTACTGCCAATCAGGCCTGGGAGACTTATACCGATCATCATTCCTTTGCCATTACCTGCTATGTGGATGCATTAACCCTTTCTCACCCGCAGGTATTGCTCGATCTGCGCCAGATCTATATTGCCAGTGGCGGCCCGAAGTATTCATGGTTCAGATTGATGGTGAACGATACCATTCCTGTTCCTAACCAGTATGGAATGACTGATTTCAACCCGCTCAGCCAGAATGCCGACCCTTTTCTTACCCAGGTTTTTGATCTCAGCGCTTTTGCCAACACATATTTTAAACTAAGCCTTCAATCATCCTGTAAATACGATGAAGCAAATGCTTCCGGCGGAAACGGGGACAATGTTTTTATCGATAACCTAATCATCAGGGACAAACCGCCTGTAGACCTTGCCATAACATCCATAAGTTCACCAACAAGCAACTGTGGTCTCACTAACCAGGAAACTGTTACCATTACCCTTAAAAACCTGGGATCTGCTGCCGCCAGCCAGATTCCGGTGTCTTACAGCCAGGATAACGGAATTACCTGGGTTTCAGAAGTTATCGACGCCACCTTAGCTCCTGATAACCAGCTTACTTATACCTTTACCCAATTGGCTGATCTGTCAGGCATCGGGACTTATTCTCTGAAGGCGGTTGTCAGTCAATCCGGAGATGCTGATCACCGTAGTGATACTCTTTCATCGATTGTTAAAAACGTTCCGTTTATCTCAATGAATGCCAACTATACTGAAGATTTCGAAAATGGTTCAGGAGGTTGGACCAGTGAAATGATCAGTAATGCTGATGAATGGGTGTTGGGAATGCCTGCCAAAACGTATCTGAACACTGCCCACAGTGGGACAACTGCCTGGTTTACAGGCATTACATACAATTACAGCCTGAACTCCAACAGTTATATAGTATCTCCCTGCTTCGACTTTTTGCATGTGGTCAATCCCATTTTATCTGTGTGGCTTAACCTGAAAACTGAAAATAACTTTGATGCCATGATCATGGAGGTTTCTGTGAATGACAGCACGTGGTATAAAATCATCGCCGATGAAGGGTTTTACAACAATGCCAGCACACAGGGACCGGTGACCCCGCCCAAATGGAGCGGTAATTCCAACGGCTGGCAGCGAGATACAACTTCTTTACCCGGTCTGGCCGGAAAAGCAAAGGTCAGGTTCAGGTTTCGTTTTGAGTCCGATAACAGTATTGTTGATGAAGGAATTGCTATCGACGACATTAGTATTTCCGATTACCGGAAGGATCTGTCTGTCACTTCATTACTCAATCCTGTTTCGGGTCCCGGATTATCACCATCGGAATCAGTGACGGTCAAAATAAAGAACCTGGGTACGCTTTCCTGTTCAGATATCCCGGTTGGAATAATTTCTGACAACTCAGTCATTAATGAGGTCATTCCAGGGACCCTGAACCCGGGAGACAGTATCAGCTATACTTTCGCCAGTAAGCTCAACATGGGAACTGAAGGCAACTATAACCTCAGGATATTCACTGCATTAACTGATGATGTTGATAAAAACAACGATACCCTGTTTGCCACTGTAACCCACTCAGCAGTGACCCTTTATGAAAAGGCATTTGCTTATTGCGGATGGGCAAACTACGGTAGTTTCCCGGTTGGTCCGATGGTGTTTCCAATTGATGACCCTTTGCAAGCTGTTTCCCTGGATGATCAGTCAACTTCAGATTACTTATGCGGCGGTACATGGGCCAATGACCATTGGTATGCTTCTACGGAAGGTTACAATAGCAGTCCTCAATTGCTTACAATTGATACACTGACAGGTGACAGGACCACCATTGCTTATCTTTCCACCAGTATTCAAGGATTGGCCTATGACTGGACTACCCAGAACCTGTATGGCATTTCCTATAACGGGTCCTATTCCGATTTACAACTGATAGACCCGGTTACCGGTGCAATGACTACCGTAGGCTCATGCGGTTCAATATACGGAATAACATTAGCCTGTGATAAATACGGGAATCTTTTTACAATTGATATCTACTCCGATCAGTTTGGTTCTGTTAATAAGCTGACCGGGGCATTCACTCCCATCGGATATATTGGCTTTGATGCAAATTATGAGCAGGACATGAGCTTCGAAAACGCCACCAATACATTATACTATGCTGCTTTCAATAATAGCACTTATCGTGGTGAATGGCGGACCATTGATCCGCAAACGGGTATGTCAACCCTGATCGCTCCTTTCCCGGGAGGGATGTGGGTTACTGCCCTGGCCATCAGGAACAATCCCCCGGTGCTGCCGGCCAGCGACCTGGGAATGAAGGCCATTGCCGGACCAATCTCAGGCCCAAATCTTACTGATAACGAACATCTTACTGTCAGTATTAAAAACTTCGGTACTCAACCTCAGCAAAACTTTACAGTAAGTTACACCGTCGATAACGGGCCGGTGGTTTCCCATATAATACCCGACACCTTGCAGCCAGGGATGATATTGACCTTTACCTTCCCTCAGGAGATCGATCTTACCCTTCATGGTCATAGTTACCTGGTGAAAATCTTTACCAGTCTTCCCGGAGATGAAAATAACGGCAATGACACATTAACTATCACTATTACAAATACTTATGGACAGTATTGTGAAGCGGGATCGCTGAATTGCCTGAATTACATCACTGCCGTCTATTTAGCGTATATGGAAAATTATTCCGGCTGCGAGACGGGCGGGTATGCCGATTATTCCAATTTCCCGGTGGATGTGTATTACAATGATTCTTACAATATAGACATCGATGGTGATAACAGTCAATATTACTATGGAAAATGCGGTGTCTGGATCGATTGGAACCATAACGGGGATTTTACTGATGAAACCCCGGTTTATATTGAAGCATCAGGCAATTATTTCTTTGGTTATTTTACGGTACCCAATGATGTTGCCCCCGGTCCTGCCAGGATGAGGATCAGGATGGTGCAGGACTGGGAATCCTTATCACCTTGTGGAATTTCGGATTACGGTGAGGTGGAAGATTACATCCTGAATGTGGTAGGGACGCCGGTTTATGATGATTTGAAACTATCAGCCATACAGGGTGTTGCAAGCGGGTTCAATCTCGGAAACGCTTACCCGGTAAGTGTGCAGCTTATCAATATGGGGTTGACACCCAAGTCTGGTTTTTATATTGACTTGCTGGTTGACGGAAATCCTGTTTCTTCGGAACTGTTTACCGATACCCTTCAATTTCTTGAAACGGCCATATTTACTTTTACTCAGCTGATCGATCTCTCCCTTCTGGGCATCCACACCGTTGAGGCAAATATCGTTTTACCCGGAGATGAAGATCTCAGCAACAACAATCTCAATATCGAAATTAAAAATTATTCCTCCGGTGAAAAGGTATATGCTTATTGTGCCTCCCCAATGTATAGCAGTACACCTGCAGGACCCGTCATTTTTGCCAAATCAGACCCTCAGGTTATGGTCTCCCTGGCCGATCAGAGCGATCAAGCCTTTATTGCAGCAGCCACCTGGGCAAATGGCCAATGGTACGGGACCTGCGAGGGAAGTAATGGCTCCAAGCTCTTTACCATCGACACCCTGACCGGTGAAAGAACCTTCATCGCCGACCTGGGCTTTGGTATTACCGGATTGTCCTTTGACATAACCTCAGGTTTCCTTTATGCCATATCGTACGACAACGGATCTTCGTATCTGAACCTTATTGACCCATACACCGGTGCGCTAACGGTCATCGGGCAATGTTCGCCGTCAGTCTGTATTAACCTGGCTTGTGATATATATGGAAACCTGTATACTGTCGATTTCAATTCCGATCAGCTTGGTTCCGTTAATAAAGCGAATGGCGGTTTCACTGACATCGGGTATATTGGCTTTGATGCCTATTGGGCCCAGGATATGGAATTCGACTTTTCAACCAATACCCTGTATTATGCTGCTTTCAATTACCCATATAACCGGGGCGAATGGAGAACGGTGGACACTGAAACAGGATATGCTTCTCTGATAGAAACGTTTCCAGGGGACATGGAAGTCACCGGTCTGGCCTTTAATAATAATCCTCTTAACCTGTTTGCCAATGACCTGTCTCCCAGAGAGGTTATTACTCCTGTATCCGGATGGAATCTTACTGATGATGAGCATCTTACAATAAAAATCAAAAACTTCGGCACTCAGCCTCAGCAAAACTTTACAGTAAGCTACACAGTCGATAACGGGCCTGTTGTCGCACATATCATACCCGACACCCTGCAACAAGGGATGATATTGACCTTTACCTTCCCGCAGGAGATCGATCTTTCCCTTCATGGTCATAGTTACCTGGTGAAAATATTTACCAGTCTTCCCGGAGATGAAAATAGCGGCAATGATACATTAACTGTTACTATTACAAATACTTATGGCCAGTATTGTGAAGCCGGATCAGTCGATTGCGAACCCTATATCACTCATTTGCAATTTGCCGGAATCAACAACTCAAGTGATTGTTCCCCGGGTGGTTATGCAGA
>JAPLDE010000100.1:8055-24641 GCA_026391855.1 Bacteroidota bacterium
TTATGCAGATTATACTTCAATCGCCACACCGGTTGCGCTGGGCCAGTCCATCAACCTGATCATCAACAGTAATAACCCGGGTTATTACTATGATTATCACGGTGTTTGGATCGACTGGAACCAGAACGGCGATTTTTCAGATGACCAACCCATCCCTGTGTATGCAGGGTTCGGATATAGCCAACGTACCATAACGGTCCCTTTTGAGGCTCTCCCCGGAACAACCCGGATGAGGGTCAGGACAACCTATAACACTCCTTTACCTTGCGGAATTGATCAATATGGTGAGGTTGAGGACTATACTATTAATATTAATGATACAATTTTAAACGATCTGGGCGTCCCGGAGATCAATTATCCTGTTTCGGGAATGGTTCTTTCTGCTGAAGAACATGTACGTGTAAACATTAAGAACTGCGGTTATCTCTCCCAGTCGGGTTTCCCGGTTGTTCTTGTCATCAATGGTGATACAGTGGCCAGTGAGATTTTTACGTCAACCTTATATCCTACTGAAATTACAGAATTCACTTTTACCCAGCCCTATGATTTCTCCCTGCCCGGCAATTATAACATTTCTGTTTTCACCTTATTACCCGGCGATGAAAATCAGTTAAATGATATGGTCAGTTCATCGATTACCCTGACTGCTCCAAATCCCGGTGAAATAGGGATGTCGCGTTACGATCTGCAGTCCAATGCCGCCAGTATGAACCGTTTATACCTGTTTGATGACGGTACCCTGGGTGCTACCTGGACAATGGGGTTCCAGGACCCCGGTTTTCCCGACAGGGGTACCGGCTATAACTTTTTTAACGGGTCTTACTGGAATCCTGTACCTTCAGCCAGGGTGGAAGATATCCGGACCGGCTGGCCTTCTTATGCACCATGGGGATCTAACGGCGAAATCATTGTTTCCCATACTTCTTCTACAGACGGCCTGAAGATCAGCAGGGCACTAAGGGAACAGGTCTATGGGAATATTTCAACTTTACCGGCCCTCCGGAAGCCCCGTTACAATTATGGCCCAGGATGGTGACCAGCGGACCTGACCATACCTTCATCCATATTATAGCACTCACTGCACCGGTTGGCAACAGCGGCACCTTATACAACGGCCAGGACGGCGCCCTGCTCTACAGCAGGTCAGCTGACGGCGGGCTGAACTGGGATATCGAAAACATTAACCTGCCCGGAACAGATACGAATTATTATTATGCCCTTTCAGGAGATGACTATGCTTTTGCCCAACCCAAAGGCGATACCCTGGCCTTTGTTTACGGAGATAACTGGACGGATATTTTCCTCCTTAAATCTCCTGATAACGGCCAGACCTGGAACAAGACACTGATCTTCCAGCACCCCTACCCCAAATACAGGGAAAACACCACCCTGGTACTGGATACACCAACGGTTTGCGACGGCCACCTATCTGTTTCTCTTGATAATTCAGGCAAGGCCCATGTGTTTTTTGGACTCGAAAGGGTGATGAATGAATACCTGGATGATGGTACGGCTTCATATTTCCCATATACCGACGGGCTGGCCTATTGGAATGAAGACATGCCCACACTGACAAGCCTGAAGTTCAGCGACCTGCAGAGCCAGGGGAGAATTGTCGGCCAACAACAGGACATGGACGGGGATGGGGTTATTTCTTACAACTATGAACCAGGTAAATACTTTGCTTCTTTGACCAGTATGCCTGCATCCTGTATCGATAATGAAGGGGATATCTATGTGGTATTTTCTTCCGTAATGGAAAACCTGAACAACGGGTCGCAAAGCTACCGGCATCTCTGGGCCAGGGAGTCATCAGACAATGGCCAGACATGGAGTGACTACCAAAACCTCAATGGATCAGCGGATTACAATTATTCTGAATGTGCATTTCCAAGTCTTTCTCCAACTTCCGATAATTATTTGCATCTTGTTTTCCAGAAAGATGTGGAACCCGGGTTAGCCCTGAGAGGTGATCTGGATTATTATACTGATAATACCATTGAATACCTTAAAATTCTCAAATTCAACATTAAGAATGACCTGGCAGTGACTGAGTTCCTGGCTCCGGCCAATGATTTCTTACTGTCTGATAATGAGGTTGTAACTATAAGAATTGAAAACAAGGGTTCGTTAGACCAATCCGGGTTTGTTGTCACCATGAAAATGAATGACGAGGCCCCGGTAACCGAAACCGTTCCTAACACCCTGCACAAAGGGCAAACCCTCGATTATTCCTTTATCCATCCGGTGGATATGTCTTTGCCGGGCGACTATCATTTTACTGTTTACACCAGCCTGACGAATGACCAGGTAAGATCAAACGACACCCTCAAAACTACCGTGACCTGCTATATTCCGCCTCCTGTTGCCGTCAATGATACTGTTCATTGCAGCATTTATGAAACGGTAACCGTTAATGTCCTGGCCAACGATCAGGACTTATCCGGATCTGGTCTGGTGCTGGTAAGCGCTCAAAATCCGTTTAATTCAGCGAATGTGGTTGTTGGAACAAGCTCATTTGCAGACAGTACCATAACCTTCACGATGAATTATAAAGCTTCGGGCTGGAACACCATCCGCTACCGTATACAGCAGGCCGGAGATCCTTTTTATGTTGTTTCAGGCTATGTTCATGTTTATGTCAGTAATCCTGTCCTGGATTCCGTCAGTATTAACAACCTGAGCCTCGGATTCAGCGCAACCGGCCTGCATTTCTACAATTATGGAAATCCCGGCTTAAATCATGTTCCAAAATCAGCCCAGACCAATACCCTGTATTCAACCTCCACCTGGATTAGCGGGATGGACGGTGCCGGCCAGCTCCACATAGCGGCAGAACGATACCGTAACAATGGGCAGGATTATTTTGCCGGACCGGTATCTACGGTGTATGATCAAGCCTTTCTGTTGAAGTGGAACCGCATCTGGAAGATTTATTCTACTGATATTGAATACTATAAGCTTCACTGGCAGGATTCCGGCTACCTTCCTGCCGAAGCCATTGCCTCCTGGCCCGGAAACGGGGATACCACGCTGGGACAATCTTATGCACTGGCTCCTTTCCATGATAACAACGGCAATGGAGTGTATGAACCGCTGTTGGGAGATTATCCCCTGATCAGGGGCGATGAATGTCTTTTCTTCATCTTTAATGACGACCAGGAACAACATGGAGAAACTAACGGGGAAAAACTGAAAATTGAAGTGCATGGAATGGCCTATGCGTTTGATTGTGAGGCTGATTCAGCCTTATTCAACACTACTTTCCTTCATTATGAGATTTTCAACCGTTCAGCCAACATGTACGACTCGACATTCCTCGGCCAATTTGTGGATGCCGACCTGGGTGCCGGAGGGGACGACTATATGGAGAGCGACATTGGCAGAAATTCCGTATATGCCTATAATGGTAGCACATTCGATGGATCCTATGGATATCATCCTCCTGTTCAGGCAGTTACCATACTCGAAGGACCTGTTAAAGATGCAGACGGAATTGATAACCTTGCTTATGACACGGCTTCCGGATCGAATTGCGGAAGTGGGATCAACGGGATGAATTATTCGGATGGAATTATTGATAATGAGCGCATTGGCCTGAGCGGATGCATGTCATTCAACAATGGTAACAGTGGTCCGATGGTTGACCCGACTACAGCTTACGCCTATAACAATTATCTCCATAATAAATGGAGAGACGGGGTACATCTTACTTACGGAGGGAATGGTTATTATGACAATACCGGTATTGACGCCGATTTTATGCTGCCTGGCTTGTCTGATCCCTGTAACTGGGGAACACAGGGCGTTGCACCTACTGGATACACCACAGGCAACGGGGGCAGTGGCCCGGCCTGGACAGAAACCGGTCTGAACCTGACCCCTGATGACAAACGGTTTGTGGCCTCCATGGGTCCCTTCACCTTCCATCCGGGAGATGTTCAGTCGCTTGATCTGGCCTTTGTTTATGGCCGTAACCTGTCGGATACCAGCCGCCGTGCTGCTTTCCCTGTTGTTAACCAGCGGATCGACAGCCTCAAAGCCTATTTCCAGCGTAACCTCACTCCCTGCGGGGCCCGGTTTGAACCCGGGGATATCATCGCAAAACTCCCTGTTGTACAATATTCCTGTCTCTCAACATTCAGTTTTCCAATAACGGTTGAAGGGTTAAGTGATGTTACTTCTTTCTCATTATCATTTAGTTATGATCCGTCATCCCTGACTTATCTAAGCTATGAGAATCTGAACCCGGTATTGGTAGCCGGTACACTGGACGTAACAGCCAATGACCATTTATGTACGATAACCTGGACTGGAACCTCCCCGTTTTCTATCAATTCCGGTGCACTCATCTACCTGGTATTCAGTACCAACGGGACTTCCACTAACCTCAGCTGGAACACGCAGAATTCCGGTGCCTGCCAGTTCTCCGATATAAACGGAAATACCTTATCATCCCTTTTCATCAACGGCCAGATCAGCATCACTCCCTGTAACAGCCTGAAAGGATATGTAAAATACAAGAACAACAACCAGACCCCGCTGTCGAACATAACCCTCACCCTCAAACAAGGGACATCCGTCTATTCCATTACAACCTCTTCATCCTCAGGGTATTTTGAATTTACTGATGTTCCTGCTTCCGGTGACTTCACTGTCCAGTCGGCCACCACCAAACCCTGGAGCGGAGGTAATGCCACCGATGCATTGCTGACCATGAAACATTTCACCGGGATGGCACTGCTCACCGGCCTTAACAAAACAGTAGCCGATGTGGATGTCAGCAACTATATCAACTCAGTGGACGCGCTGAACATCATGAGACGTTTTGTCGGAATGCTGTCCGTCTTTCCGGCCGGCAACTGGGCCTTTACGGTGCCCCAGCTCAACGCACCGGATCCTGACACCCTGCTGGCTGTCAAAGGATTGTGTTATGGCGATGTGGATGGCTCATACAACCCGCCGGTAAAAATACAACCGGATTATATTATCACCGAAAAAGATGAAGTTCTTTATGACGACCGGGCTTTATTGGCTCTTCCGTTACAGATCAACCAGGATGAAACCCCTGGTGCCGTTTCATTGGTGGTACAGGTCCCGTCCGGTACGGAAATAACGGATGTTCAGCAGGAAATTCCCGGTAAAATGATATGGAACAGGGTCGGCAACGAACTCAGGATTGCATGGTACTGCCTGGATATCATCGAATTACATAAAGGGAATACCTTGTTTACTATTTATGCTAAACCCGCTTCCTCAACGAACTGGAAATGGATTGCAACCAGCGAGACCGAATTTGCCGATCCTTATGGTCAACGGCTGTCTCCGGTTGAACTCACCCTGCCCGGCCTGGTCAGGCCAGGTGCTACATGGCTGGGCAACAATATTCCCAATCCGTTCAATGAAAATACAATAATCCCTTTCTTCCTGCAACAGCAGGCCAGGGCTAAACTGAGCCTCACCGATCCGTTAGGAAAAGAAGTCATGGTAATGACCGATCAGTACCTGCCTGCAGGCATTCATCACTTCAACCTGAACAGCGGTAACCTGCCAGCCGGGTTGTATAACTATACCCTCGAAGTTGTAGATAATACCGGAAAAACTACTTTAACGAAGAAATTGGTCATCATCAGGTAGCCATTGTCAATTGTCAATTATCAATTATCAATTGTCAAATGCCACCTGCACCACCTTTCCTTCCATTTTTTCAAGCAACTCAACCACATCATGCCTGGCGACCGGTTCTTCGATACCGTATTCTTCCATCAGGCAGCATACAATCTGAGCCACATCTTTCTCACCATCGATCAGCTCCCAGATAAAAGCGCCCGTTTCATTGAGGGTGAACAGGCTGTTCATGTCGGCAACCTGTCCCCTCAATGGAACAATAATGTATTCATTCCCGGTCTTTCTGCTGACCAGGTCAGGCATATGCTCATATACTGAAGATAAGATCATTCACAGTCTATTAATAATCAGCTTACTATCAAAATCAATTATCAATTGTCAATTATCAATTGTCAATTATCTACCGTATCACAACAACCTTATTGGTCGAAGTTGTCGATCTTCCGTTTTGCGTGGTGATGAACTTCACCAGGTAAATACCGGGATCAAGTCCGTTGAGGGAAAATTCCTGTTTGTAATAACCGGCGCTGGTGTGATGAAAGGCTTTTTCCATGACAAGGCTTCCCTGGGGAGAATAAAGCTCCATCTTTACCGTCGCCGTTCCGGTCAGGTTATAGCTGAAATTAACCGTGGAAGTGGCTGGATTCGGATAGAGGGTAACAGCGGGATGATCACCTGGCTGAAAGAGTTGAATCTCAGGAAGATGCAGAGTGGCATCAGCAATATTCCCTTCCGGGTCACTGATCTCGCCGGTCATTCCCTGTATCCAGTTTTTACCGTTTCCGGGATCACCTGCCATACCCCTGAGAATGAATACCGGGTTTTCCGGTGATGTCCGTAAGGGATCCACCGAAACAAAGGAAAGCCTGAGCCTGTTGTTTTCCAGGTTCCATATCCATCCTTTATCCTGGTTGGGGAAAACGATCTCTTCAGGTTGGAATACCCCTCCATCGAAGGCAATATCGATCGACAGCGCTCCAGCATCCTCTTTACTATTAATAGTTACAGGTATATCAACCTGGCTTCCCGGCACTGCATCAACCTTTCCTATGGTTGAATACCGGAAAACACCCTCCTGTTTGGCATAGGGGGTATAGGATGCATTAATATCCCCGGTACATAAGCCTTTGAAATCAACGATGTAAATGCTGCTGTAAAAGTTAACCGGTACTTTTTCAAACACCCATGGCCCTGCCGGGAATGATGTCAGGAGACCGACAAAGAATCTTTGAATAGCCAGTGCATCCACCGCATTTACGTAATTCGATCCATCCACATCGGCCGCTTTCAGGTTGATACCGGTCAGGGTGATCATATGAACAAAATGTTTGAGAGCGGCAAGGGCATCGGTTGAGTTTACTCCTCCAACGGCCTGGGTGGAAGAAGCAGTCAGCCAGTAATCTCCGTCGGCAAAAGGCAGGAACTGGTATTCTCCCGCAGTGCTGGTTGTGGTTGTTTGTACAATAGTACCGGCAGGGGTTTTAAGATATACGGGGATGCCGTGCAGGGGTGTAAGGGCTGTGTTGCCATAGGTCACCCTGCCAAGGGCAATGCTTTGGCCTGCCGGAACGAACGGGTTAATCGTGATCGTGTCTCTTCCTTTACAGCCATGGAAGTCAGTTACTTCAAACAGGTAAGTAGTGGTATCGGTCGGGTTTGCCAGTGGATTGAGAATGAATGGGTTACTGAGTCCGTCGGGTGGAGACCAAAGATAAGTATACGGTAATGATCCCCCGGCTACAAACGGAGCCATGGTAATTCCCGTCCCGAAAAGACAGCTCTGGTCGGGGCCTGCATCTACCTGAGGAGCCTCCAAAAGGGTTACAGTAACGGTTTCATTCATGATGACCGCACAACCGGTAAGGATATTAGCGCCTTCAATATAATAGGTTCCGGGGATATTAAATGAACCCATCGTAAGGGGAAGGCCGTTTCCGGGGATATCAACAAAACCCGGTATGGGCAGGCCATCAACGAGGGGCCGGTACCTGACGCCGGTTTGTGAACCGCTTAATCCCACAGTAACATGGCAGTAATGGTATAGGTCCCGGCAATCAATGCTCCCCATACAACAGGCTGGCCTGTCCCGGTCTGAGGCAGGTCGCTCACCTGGTTGTTCCTGTATAACTGATACTGAATCCCGGGCTGGGAAGAGCTCAGGGTGATCACACCACCGCCAAAACCGCCGCAGTCATAACCGCTCGGCCCGAAAGAGTATACCCCTGGCAGGGGCATCTGAACAACGGTAACCTGGCCTGTCATGTCAGCGCTGCAAAGAGTTACATTCTTCGTTGCAGTGACCGTATATTGTCCAAATGACATATTCGCCCATTGAAGGGGTGATCCGGTACCCGGTTTTGGAAATCCAAACAGAAGACCGTCTTTTTTCAACTGGTAGCCTACACCTGTCTCTGATCCACTCAGAACAAGGGTTACACCGCTACTCCCTTCACAATACATCGGTGGCCCGCTCAGGGAATAGACCAATGGATTGGCATTAACCGTTACAGTGGCTGCATTGGCGAACATGACCGAACAGCTTCCGTTCTGGACCACTGCCCTGTATTCCCAGTTTCCTGCAGATACCGGTGTTTCTGAATATTCAGCGGAGGTATTGCTGATGTCGGTCCATATCCCTGCATTGACCCGTTTCTGCCATTTAATAATGCTGCCGATGTAACCTGTCAGGGAAAGGATACCTGTGGAATTGCCCAGGCAGAAGGAAGTACCTCCGGTAACGACACCGCCCAGGGAGACTGGGGTCACAGTGATGGTAAGCGGTGAAGAATAAGCCACACTGCATAAGCCGCTTTGAACGGCAGCGCGGTATTCCCATGTGCCCGCTGAATTCTGGACCTCTGACCAGACAAAGGACGAATTAACGATATCAGCCCAGGATCCTCCGTTCAGGCGTCTCTGCCACTTCATTACATTGCCGGTATAACCCGACAAGGTCATCGTACCGGTGCTGTTACCCTGGCAGATCACGGAAGAACCTGATATACTGCCACCTACAGAAGGTGGGAACACGACAACAACAGCGACAGCAGAGTATACTGTACCGCAATAGGGATTTCCTATAACAACACGGTATGTCCATGTTCCTGTACCATTGGGTACTTCTGAATAGTAAGAATTCATAACCAGAATATCCGTCCAGGGACCATTGTCGTGCTTTCTCTGCCACTTTTGAATGGTGCCGCTGTAATTTGTCAGGGTCATGAACCCGGTTGTACTTCCCTGGCAGACGTTACCGCCTCCGTTCACAACACCGCCCAGATTGGCCGGAAGCAGGACCACGGTGGCAACGGAAGAATATTGTGGCGCACAGTAACTGTTATCCACCACCACCCTGTATTGCCAGGTACCGGTTTGTGAGGGTAGTTCGGAATAGGTAGACGCTGTATTGATGACATCAGTCCAGCTACCGGAACCAAATCGCTTCTGCCATTTAAGGATCATACCCGAATAGCCGCTCACCTGCATCAAAGGGGTGTAGTCTCCCTGGCAGATCGTGGCGGAACCGGTCAGGATCCCCCCTATGGCAGGAGGCTGAACAGTTACCGTAAATGTCACAGAGAAAGCAGTACCGCATGAACCGTTGTTTACCAGGGCCTGGTAATCCCAGAACCCGACTGCAGAGGCAGTATCGTACAAGGTATGGCTGGTATTGATAATGCTCTGCCAGGAGCTGCCGTTCAGCCTTTTCCTCCAACCGACGACGGTGCCGGTATCATTGTACAAAATGAGCGGTTGCATCACCGCCCCCATACAGTAGGCACTTCCTGTACTGGTGATCTCTCCCCCCACACTGTGATAAGAGACTACAACAGTTGTTGGTGTTGAAGTCAGTGTCATACATTGCGCATTTTGTATAACAGCCCGGTATTCCCATGTTCCGGGTGCCGTAGTTAAATCCGACAATACAGATTCCCCGCTGCTGATTATTGTCCAGAGATTGGAGGGCAGAAGCCGCTTCTGCCATTTGAGGACAGTTCCCGTAAAACCGACAACCTCCATCTGGGGAGTATAGTACCCCATACAGGTAGGTCCTCCGCCAATAGTTGTTCCTGCAACAGTATTCTCAAAGGATATGCCATAGGAATACATCCATTCTCCCGTAAAGCCGGTTGTACTGTTGCGAATCCTGGCATAAACCATGAGTGAATCACCCGCCTCAAACGAGGGTGTAGTATACGTGTAGGGTGGGGAATTATCAGTATGGACTACCGTTATCCCATCCAGGGAGAATTGAACCTCGTTCCCTCCATAAGGGATCACCCCCACCATCACCACACTTCCATCTCCGCAACGGACGGAATTATACATGACCGCAAGCGGAATGGGTGGAGAAACATGGATGCTTCTGCCGGCTGAGGCTGTACAACCGTGACTGTCGGTCACTGTAAAGGTCAGGGTGTAATCACCCGGCAACCCGCTGTTAAAGGTAGCCGGGTTGACAGACGGCAGAGTGGTAAGATAGGCTGCTCCCGAACCTGACCACAGGGAAGAAGTGAACGTACCGCTTCCCCCGTTAGCCTGACCGGTGAGAACAAGGTCGGCGTTGATGAATACATTAGCCGGATCAGGCAAGACAGTAACATTAATGGCAGGAGCCTGGGTGAGTACCGCAGTCCCTGTCATATCCCCGGTACATCCGGAAGTGGTGCCGATAGCGGTGACCGTATAGCTTCCGGCAGTTAAACCAGTCCAGCTGATGGCTGACCCGGTGCCATCCATTGCAAGGTCAGCACTTACTCCATTCTTTTTTAACTGGTAAGATACATTGAGCTCTGATCCGCTGAGCGTTATCGTACCCCCTGATCCGTAACAATATTGTCCGGTACCACTCAGGTTGTAAACGGCAGGTAAAAGATCCTGGGTTATCACAGCACTTCCGGTCATCCCCAGCGAACAGCCGGTGGCTGTATAGGTCGCCACTGCTGTATAACTGCCTGCTGTCATGGATGTCCATACGAGCGCATTGCCCGTCCCGGGCTGGGGTATTCCATAAGAAACCCCGTTCTTTAATAATTGATAAGATACCCCGGTTTGTGATCCGCTTAAACTGACCGGTAACCCTGTGCCTCCCTGGCAGTAATGCCCGTTTCCACCCATGGCATATACCACAGGCATCGGCTGAACAGTGACCGTCGTTGTGGCAGTATTGACGCAGCCGTTCTGATCACTGTAAGTATAAGTAATTGTATTTAAACCTGTTCCGGCCTGAGCAGGAGTGAAGGAGTTTCCGCTCACTCCGGGGCCACTGTATGTACCACCTGCCGGAGAGCCGCCGGTAAGGGTGATCGCCGGGTTGTTCAGACACTGGTTGGGAATCGTTCCGTTATATACAACAACAGGCAGCGGATTAACCTGAATGGTATTGGTCGCAGAAGAGACACATCCGTAGACGTCAGCGTATGTATAGGTGATCAGATGGGAGCCGGTCCCTGAAACAGAGGGTGTAAAGATACCTCCGGTCACACCGGTGCCGCTATAGGTACCTCCTGACGGAGATCCTGTATTGAATGTATAAGGTAATGCATTGATACATTGGGAGGGAAGTGATCCGGGGAAAGTCACCGTAGGTAAAGGAACAACCGTGATCACAGCTGCCTCGGAGTATTCTGCCTGGCATACCCCGTTCTTCACCACGGCCCTGAAATGAATGGTCTGGGTAAGCATGCCCGAAGTATAGGTTGAAGAAGTATTGGTGATATCAGTCCAGCTTGAAAAAGGAGCCACTGAGTACTGCCATTTAATAATGCTTCCCGTAAAATTGGCAAGAGTAAGCAACCCTGAATTCTGACCTGAACACTTTGTAGCATCAGGGTTAACCTTACCTCCAACGGTTGAAGGAGTGACAATGATAGTGGCAGGGGTTGAATACACATCCTGGCATGAACCATTATCGACTATAGCCCGGTATTCCCAGGTTCCCGGGTCGGTAACAGTCTCAGAGTAAGTGGTTAAAGCATTGGAGATACTGATCCAGCCTCCGCCGTTCACTCTCTTCTGCCAGCCCAATATGGTCCCTGTAAAACCGGTCAGTGTAAGGGTACCTGTTGAACTTCCCTGGCAAATGGCAGCATCACCGCTGACCTGCCCGCCGACAGCCAATGGTAAAACAATGATGGTGGCCATCGAAGAATATTCCTGCTGGCAAACGCCCGACCGGACAACTGCCCTGTAGTTCCAGGTTCCTGAAGCGCCTGGTGTTTCTGAATAAGAGATGCCGGTAAAGGCAATATCCGTCCAGCTTCCCGGGCTCAGTTGTTTCTGCCATTTCAATACGCTGCCTGTTTGCCCTGACAAGGTCATCAGCGGGGTGGAGGTGGATGGGCAGATGGTTTGACTTCCTGATACTGATCCTCCTACCGTGACCGCGTCAACCTGTAAAGTAAATATAGAAGAATAGGCAGATCCGCAGCTTCCGTTCCTGACCTCTGCCTGGTAATCCCAGACACCCGGCAGAGCAGGAGTTTCACTGTAGGATGTTCCCGTAAAGGCAATCGTTTGCCAGACACTGTTGTTCAGTCGTTTGCGCCAGGATACCACACTCCCGTTGTTTCCTGACAGCACAATGGGTGCAGTGGCTGTCCCGAGACAAAGGGCAGAAACACTGCCGGCGAGGGTTCCTCCCGAACTGGGTGAACTCACAACGACGGTAGCAGAGGAGGAAAACACCGATGGACATCCCCCTACGGCGATCTGTACCTCTGCCCTGTATAACCAGGTCCCTGTTTGACCAGGAACCTCCGAATAATCTGAACTGGTATTGGCTATGTTTACCCATGAACCCCCGGATAGCATCTTCTGCCAGCCAAGGATAGCGCCAACCTGTCCGCTCAGGTGAAGCACCGGAGTGGAACTCCCCAGGCAGATATCACCACTGCCTGAAATGCTGCCTCCTACAGAGGAAGAATAGGCTGAAGCCTGGGCCATCACCCATGTACTGGTGACCCCGGTTGAACTGTTCCTGGTCCGGGCATATACATTCAAAGTATTCCCCGCATTCACAACAGGCGTTGTGTATGTATACGGAGATGAGACACTTGTATAGATCACTGTACTGCCGTCGAGCGAAAACTGAACCTGGTCGCCACCGGCTCCGATGATAGCCTCCATCACCAGGGTGCCGCTACCGCAACGAATCTGGTTATCCATCACCGGCTCCTGCACCTGGCTGATCACATGAACGGTATGGGTTACCGTGGCGGTACAGCCATGACTGTCGGTGACAGTGTAAGTAAGCACATAATTCCCGACTGTCGGGCAGTTGAAAATGGGATTTTGAACAATGACAGAAGAAAGAAAAGCAGCACCGGCACCACTCCATAGATGAGAAGAAGTTGTTCCGGTCCCACCGGATGATAATCCGGTGAGAACCAGGTTATTGCCTGCAATTACATTGGCCGGGTTGGGAATGACGGCTGCCAGCAGTTCCGCATCCCTGGTAATGACAATGGTACCCCCCATGGTAGCAGAACAACCGGTGGCCAGGATGGTAGCCTGGACAGTATACGTGCCAAAGGGTTCATCCGGCCAGGTCAGGGAAGTACCTGTTCCTGCCTGTGAAGCACCTTCATCTGTCCCGTTTTTCTTTAATTGGTAGGCTACTCCGGTTTGGGAGTTCAGCAGGGTTATGATACGGCCGGCTGCACTGTAGCAATAGGCTCCTGATCCGCTGACCGTGTAAACAGTTGGCAAAGGATCTTCAGTCAGCGTGACCGTTCCCGTCATAGTAGCCTGACAGGAGGTGGCATTCATGGTGGCCACAACGGTATAACTGCCCTGTAGCATCCCTGTCCAGTTTAATGCTGAGCCGGTACCCGGCAGGACGCTGCCGAAATTACTGCCGTTTTTCACCAGCTGGTACATGACTCCCGTATTGGAACCGCTGAGGGCGAGAGTCAGTCCTCCGCTGCCCTGGCAGTAATGTCCGCTTTCACTCAGATTATACAGTGCGGGGCTTGCATTGACGGTGATATTCTGACCGGCGCTGTTTGTGCAACCATTCAGGTCGGTGTAGGTATAGGTGATCAGGTGGGTTCCTGTCCCTGCCAGTGAAGCATTGAAATTACTCCCTGTAACCCCGTTGCCGGAATAGATTCCACCCGGTGGTGTCGCTCCGCTGAGGCCATAAGTGGTCGATGTGGCACACTGGGAAGCCAGCGGCCCGGGAAAGCTCACCGATGGTAAAGGGTTAACGGTGATGGTATTGGTTGCAAACGATGTACATCCGTTATTGTCGGTATAGGTATAGGTGATCACGTGATTCCCTGATCCTGCTAAAGAAGCATTGAAGTTGGTCCCGCTGACTCCGGTCCCGGTATAGGTTCCTCCGGAGGGTGTTCCTCCGGTAAGCAGGTAAGTCGTTGAACCTATGCACTGGGCTGCCAGGGTCCCGGAAAACAACACATTGGGCAGAGGGTTAACGGTTATCGTAGCCGGGGAGGAGGCTGCCTCCGAACAATCGCCGTTCTTTACCACAGCCCTGAAACGGGTAGTCTGTGATAAAGATCCCGAAGCATAGGTAATTGCCGTATTGACGATGTCATCCCATACGGTAAAAGGGCTAACAGATGACTGCCATTTCAATACCGTTCCGGTTTGACCGGAGAGGGTAAGCAATCCGCTGTTCCCACCGGCACAGATCACCGCATCTGCGGTGACCGCCCCTCCGGCAGTGGCAGGAACAACAACCACGGTTGCCGGAACTGAAAAGACTTCCGTACATGTGGCCAGTCCGACAACTCCCCTGTATTCCCATGTACCTGTTGAGGAAGGCACTTCCGAATAAGTATTCTGTGTATTGGTGATATCGGTCCAGATCCCGCCGTTCAGCCTCTTCTGCCAACGGTGAATGTTATTGTTATAAAGGACCAGGCTAAGCGTTCCTGTTGAACTGCCCTGGCAGATGGTTCCCCCTCCGTTAACCTGCCCGCCGATGCTGACAGGCAGTACGGTTACGGTGGTTTCAACCGAATAAGCTACAGGGCAGAGATTATTCTGGATAACGGCCCGGTAATCCCAGGTTCCGGATGAAAAAGGTATTTCAGCATAGGTCGTTAAGGTGTTGGAAATATCAATCCAGCTCCCGCCATCAAGCCTTTTTTGCCAGTTTACTACAGCGCCGGTCTGTCCGCTCAGTTGGAGCGTGGCTGTGGAAGTGGAAGGGCAGATGACGGTCCCTCCGGTCACCTGTCCTCCTACAGAACCCGGAGACACGGTAATACCAATGGAGGCAGACCAAACAGAAGGGCATACACCACTCTGCACTTCGGCCTGGTACTCCCAGAATCCTACAGAAGCAGGGATCTCTGAATATGAGGAACCGGTAAAGTCAATGGGCTGCCAGGCTAAACCGTTCAGTCTCTTATGCCAGGATAATACTGTACCTGTCTGGTCGGTCAGGTTGATCGGGCCGGTTGAACTTCCAAGACAAATGGTCCCACTGCCGATAGAAAGGGTTCCTGCCACACTCAGAGGAGCCACTCCGACGGTAGCCGACGTTGAATAGGCCGGCGAACAGCCGGTCACCTGTATCTCAGCCCGGTAATCCCAGGTACCGGCACTGGACGGCGTCTCAGAATAACTGGTATTGGTATTGGCTATATCTGTCCAGGCTCCCCCATCGACCCGTTTCTGCCATTTATTAATGAGACCTGTATGACCGGCCAGCTGAAGTAGCTGGGTGGCACTGCCAAGGCAGATAGAGTTGCCTCCGCTCACAATCCCTCCAATAGATGAAGCAAAAGCAAAAGCAGTGGCGGAAACCCAGGTGCTGGACATTGAAGAAGCACTGTTCTTTGTCCGGGCATAAACGGTTATGCTAGTACCTGCCGTTACCGGAGGAGTACTATATTCATATGGCGATGTCCCATCGGTAGCAACTACCGTTGAACCATCAAGCGAAAACTCTACCTGATCGCCGCCATTCCCGATGAGGGCGGTCATCAGAACGGAACCCGTCCCGCAACGCATCTGGTCGTTCATGGTGGGCGGCTGTATCTCTGTGACAACATGCACCATCACATTGCTTGTAGCTGTGCATGAATGCGCATCGGTAACCGTGTAGGTCAGTGTATAATCGCCGGCGATAGCATTGGTAAATATCGGGTTGACGACACTGACGGACGACAGCGACGAAGCCCCTGTCCCTGTCCAGGCATGGTTGGTAAAAGGAGCGGTTCCTCCGGCAGGGTTTCCGTTCATCCCAAGGGGAGTGGAAACCAGTACAAAAGCCGGACTAGGCGAAATGCCCGCTACAAGTACCGGATCCTGCGTAACAACCGCTAATCCTGACATATTCTGAACACAGGATGATGAATTTGGTGTAGCGACTACGGTATACGTTCCGGCTGTTTTGTTTGGCCATGAAAGGGCTGAACCTGTACCGGCGACCGGGTCACCATCATTAACACCATTTTTAACCAACTGATAGGACACTCCAATCTGTGAACCACTTAAAGTAATATTCCTGCCGTTTGCACTATGGCAATAGCTGCCGGCTCCCCCCACTGCAAAAACGGTTGGGAGGGGTATTTCGGTGATCGTTACCGTCCCGGCCATATCTGAACTGCAACTGGTTACCGGGTTACTGGCAACCGCGGTATATACACCGGCTGATTGTCCTGTCCAGGTTAATGAAATCCCGTTACCGGTCAGGGGACTTCCGGAAGGTGTTCCCCCTTTATATAACTGGTAACTAATCCCTGTCTGCGAACTGCCCAGGGTAATGGTAAGCCCCACGCTTCCCTGGCAATAGCTTCCGTTACCGGTAAGTGCATAAATGGACGGAACCCCGAACACGGTGATGTTATTCGTAGCCGAATTAACACATCCGTTTCCATCGGTATAGGTATAGGTGATCACGGTGGTCCCTGTTCCGGCCTCAGAGGCATTGAAATTACCGCCGGATACCCCTGTCCCGCTATAAACTCCACCCGCAGGTA
>JAPLDE010000100.1:24686-29686 GCA_026391855.1 Bacteroidota bacterium
AAGCTGTTGTTAAAAGTAACCGCCGGAAGCGGATAAACGGTGATGGTATTGGTGGCGGATGCGCTGCAACTGTTACCATCCAGGTAAGTATAAGTAAGTGTATGTATGCCGGTCCCTGCCGAGGAGGCATTAAAATTGTTCCCCAGAACACCTGGCCCGCTGTAGCTTCCTCCCGAAGGATTCCCGCCGGTGAGGGTATACAGGGCATTGCTGACACACTGAGGGGTAAGTGTTCCTGTAAATGTCACTGTAGGCAGGGGGTTCACCGTAATAGATGAATAGGCTGATGCGACTTCAGGACAATAAGTGCTTGATAAAACTGCCCTGAAACGGGTATTGACGGTCAAAGGCCCCGGATTGTAAGTATAGCTGGTGTTTGTTATCGGAGTCCAGCTTGAATTCGGGCTTACCAACCCGGCAATGACGGCCGGACTGATATTCAGCGTAATGACAATGGGCAGGCTTTCGCATCCGTTGACAGAATCCGTCACATAAAAGACGTACAACCCGGCAGCCGTTAACCCTGTGCTATAGGGGCTCCCTTTATACAACAGGCTGGTGAGCCCGGCATCTCCGTACCATTTGATAGTCCCGCTGCCGGTAGCCGATAAAGACGGAATCGGGTTGTTCTGGCATCCGTTCTGGTTACCGCCCGATACCGGGTAAGCCGGCAATACCGAAGTAAATTCATCTGCACCAATATCCGGAGTGCTCGCATTCCTGGTTTGTGCATCAATATCTGTAGTAACAGACACCGGAGTCCCCTTGCCGTCAAGGGCACAATTATTGGGTGTAAGTAAATGAAGATCAGTGGATGACACAAAAGCAGGAAGAATATTGATGCTGTTGGCATCCTGCCCACTCAGGGATTTCCAGGTAGCCATATCCGGGCAGGTTGTCCCTCCGAAATTCCCCAGGTAGGGTTGATCGGAATAAAAGTCATTATAATTTGAGGTGAAATTGGATGTAGCGGCAAGATTAATGGCAAATTGATTACCCGCCGTTCTCCTGTTTACCAGGATGTTGTCTTTCAGTTCAAAAGTCGAAGTACCGGTACGGTTAAAGCAATAAGAAGTATTAATTAAAGAAGAATTGCCGGTAAGTAGAATTGTATTGTAATAAAAAGAATATAAGGATGTTACTGTTCCTAAATCGAGAAAACCATAAATAGAAGGATCGGCGGAACCTGCATCCAGGGCTATCATGTTATTACTGATGAGGGTATTTCCAGTTGTATTTCCTCCATTGATAATAATCCCGTTAAGATAAGCATATACAAGCGAGGAAGGGACACTCAGCGAATGGATCTTATTCCCCGACAGGTAGTTAGTACCTGAAGGAGGGCCGTTATAATAAATTCCTGTAACCTGGACAGTATTGGAAGGATCGGTATTTGACAAATTTTGAATGATGTTGTTATAAATGGCCTGTCCGGCCGTTACATTGGCAGTGATAGAAATTCCTATCACCGAAGCTGAACCGGCTGTAGTAGTGGATGTGGAAGTGCTGGTTAAGTCAGAAATGGTATTTCCGTAAACGGAGAAACTTCCCCCGGAACCTGTACCGGCACACCAAAGTCCGATAAGCTGGTTCGATGTGGTAATATTGGTTGAAACAAGATACTGAATGGTATTATTACTGATAACCTGACCTGCGTTGGTGGCCTGGCTGTATATTCCATTCACTTTATTATTACAGGAACTCGATAAAGGCGCTGAAGAAGAGCCTATGATGTTACCTGTAACAGTATATGAGGTACTTGCACCTGCAATCCAGATACCTCTTAAAATGGCGTTTCCACCACCACTAAGGTCTATTCCTCCCATCACGTTGTTGGAAATATTTATATCGACCGGGGTCCCGGTTCCGGCATTTACAGCAGAGAAAACAGGCCCGCCAGTACCTGAACTACTGATGGTTATGCTCCCAGGAGTGGTGAGGCTTCCAATAGTGTTGGGAGTAACATTCCCACAACTGAATGAACCTGTTACAAGGCTGATTCCTCCCATCGCGGACGAATTTGACTGGGTGGTAAGATTGATATTCTGAATCACATTGCCCTGTATGCTGGCGGTAGTCCCTGTTTTTAATCCTATTCTCATCCCTTTAAACCCTGCTCCACCGGTCATGATCATCTTCCCACCCGCGAACAAAGGAGAATCCCCTCCGATATAATTACCTGTGATGGTAAAGTTTCCGCTTGTCGTACCCGTCGCGGCAATGGCATTAAGAAAGTAAGTCGGTGAAGCGGCTGCTGTAAATGTTCTGGAAGCCGTCTGGTAAAAACTGTTGTCAGAGATAACCCAGTTCAGGCTGTTGGCAGCGATCAGTATCCCGTTGCATTCACCGGTCGCAAGGAAAAAATTGTAAATATTACAATGTGAAATGGTATTGCCGCTATTATCCTTGCCTGAAGTACCACTCGAATAAATACAATTGGTAGGAGTAGAGGCACCGTCACATATATCACAGTATTCCAACAGGTTATTATCATTGCCATCGGTCCCTGTCGAGGTGGAAAACCAGACCACACTGCCACTGGCTGTACTTGTAGCACCCCGGAGAATGCAATACCTGACAATATTGTTGTTGGCATCATTGACGAACTTGATGGCACAGCTATTGGCCGCAGTATTGGTATTGCTGATGGTCAGGTCCCTGGTACTGCCGCTACCCCCAGCCCTTCCATCCAGGATAAAGTAATTCACCCCGCTTAACTGAAAAGTAGGGCCTGCATTGCCTGAAACAATGGATAATCCACTGACGGCAGGCCTGACAGTAAGCGAAGTGGTAGAAGCTGCACTCTGTGGAGTCAATGGAAAGGTTTCCAACGCACTGCTATAGCCCGATTGCAATTCCAGAATCACATTTTCGTCCATGTTTGCTGAGGAAATCAAACTAAAAGCTTCTGTTAAGGTAGCAAAATCAGGCGCTCCCGCTCCTCCTACAGTATAAGTACCATGATAGGGAGGCCCCGGAGCCGGCGGAGTGTTACCATACCCTTTTGAACAAAGGAAAACGAAAAGCAAAAGGGCCACAGGAATAAAAAGTAATCTCTTTTTCATACAATATATATTTTCAATATCAATATTTTAATCTTACCATAACATAGAAAAAATCCGGACGTAAAACAACCCCTTATTCAAAAGTCAAAAGTTATAACCTCCTGAATAACTGTTGTTTAACACAGAATTATTATCTTCTTTACGAAGCAACAAGATAACAAGAAAAATCCATTAGTTTTACCTTACTTCAACCGGTTCTGGTTATAATATTGTTAACAATTTACCAGCCTTACTTTCCCCGGACTTCAGTCCGGGGAACCAGCCGCCCACCCCCCCCAACCTGGGCTTTAGCCCTCAGCAGAAGCAACAAATCCATACTTCCGCATAAATTCCTGATACTCATCCTCAAAGGACTTTCTTCTGTGATGCTCCTCCTGGTTCATAATATACTTCCTTACCCGGTCAACATAAGATTCACCTACTGAAACCGCAAAATATTCACATTGCCACCCAAATTTAAAAGGAGTGATTTTGTTTTTATTGATCCAGTTGGATGATTCTCCTTTCATCAACATCAGGATCTTATCGATGCTCTGCCCGGAATTCATTGAAATCAAACAATGTACGTGATCCACGTACCCGTTGATTATATCAATATAAATCCCCTTGCTCCCGGCATTTTCCCTGATATGGTTGAAAATCCCCGGTCTGATTTCCCTGGCAAGGACCGGTTTATGGTTTTTTGTGGTCCAGACAAGGTGAACCCAGATTTTTACGTATCCCATTTCGTTTACAGTTTTATGGGGCTAAAGCCCCGGTTTATATTTAGGTTTTTAGCCCCTGGCCTGAAGGCCAGGGTAAGTGTTAAGCCCCGGTCTGCAGAACAGGGTAATTTTTAATACCGGACTGTAGTCCCAGTCGTTTTTTGAAACCTGACCACAATACCAGGGTAATTCAAATCAGTATTTGCTTTATTTTTGATATGATTACAACCTCCTCACCCATGTCATCAATAAAATCTAACCTCCTCTTTCTGTTCCTTCTTTCAATCGGGCTGGTCTCCGGCCAAAACCAGCCGCTCCGTTTTACCTCCGCCGGTACCGTCACCATCAGCAAAGGGACAGTCGTCTCCTATACACCTCCGGTGCTTTTCAGCCTGATGATCAACGACACCCTGGCATTCAGCAACATAGCTTCTGTCGACCGGTTTGGGGACGATAGTATCTCCTGGACCTTCCCCCAGGGCCTGCTCATCACCGGGGCCATCGTGAAGGATTTTTCTCCGGGAATGAAGATCAGCCTTCATCTTATAAATAGATGCAAAAAGGACCTTAAAGTGGAAAATTTTGTTCCTTTTTCTGAAGGAAAAGATCACACTTATATTACCGCCGGTGGAAGCAGGGAATGGCCTCAGTATCTGTGCAGGTCGGTGCTGATCAGGCCGGGCTTTGCGCCTGTCGGGGTTGTTCTCCCCGATAACGCCTGGCACCTGGGCTTCTGCTCATTTAAGGCGGATGAGACCTCTTCGCTGACAGGTCTTTGCCGGCGCGGAAAAAGGGAAAAGGCCTCCGTCGACCGCTGGGCAGTGACCCTGCAACCGGGAGGCATGGTCGATTACAACTTCTACCTCGACATCCATGCGGGCGGGTGGAGGGAAAGCCTGGCCCTGTGGTTCAGGGAGCGGTATCTGTATGACCTGCCTCATTTCGACAACAGCCTGCTCGAGCGTCCCGATCTGCAGTGGATGCGGCATTCCTATCTCATGCTGCTTCGCTTTGCCTGGGATCACGACTATTACGACGGCATCCGCAAAGAAAACACCTTCTGCGACAACTTCCACGAGTACGACCAGTTGCTGGGTGGCTGGGACATCTTTACCCTATGGCCCACCTGGCCGAGGCTGGGTCTGGACCCCCGTAACCAGTGGGACATGTACCGCGACCTGCCGGGCGGATTGCCCGCGCTGAAAAAACAGGCTTACTATCTTCACCAGGA